>JAEHCK010000083.1 GCA_020696345.1 Thermoplasmata archaeon
GCATACGTTCCGCTTGTCAGGCTCTACTTATATTTCGTTGGTTTAGGCTCGGACGATATTAACCCCGAGCCTATTTCAATAATAACATATCAGAGCCCGAGCCTATATAAGTATCATGAAATCGAGATCCTATAACAGTGAAAATAAATCCGAACCCGAATTTTTGTGCCCATTTCTGCACTCTGATTTTTTACCACGAAAGCACGAATTATATAGTTAAAACAACGAATGATCCGAATAATCGAATTTATCTTTGATTTATTGTAAATATTCGTCGATTCGTTCATTCGTTGTTTCGTGGGTTTCGTGGTTTTATAGATTTTGTCAACGGTACATGAAAAATCCCTAAAAAAGGCAACCGAAAATTCCCCCACCAACACCACGTCACAAATCTTGCAACTCCTTGTTATCACTAGCTTATCCCCAACATAACCCGCTTCAACACATACCTGACCTCTCCCGCATCCAAAATACGTCAATTAATACAGTAAAATAAAAGAAAAAAAAGGAAGATAGTGCACAGACTTATCCTTTCTATATTTACAACAATGGCTAAACACTAATCCATCTTTTATCTCAACTTATCGCTTTCTTACCACTTTTCACAGCATCTTTAAACAGACCAACGGCTTTATCATAATCACCCGCTTCAGATTTTGTTAACGCCTTGTTGAAATTCTTCCACGCCATCTTAATATCTTTATTGTCGGTACCAGCCACAGACTCAGCATCTATTATCTTCTGGTATACTGTATCCTCTATATTTTCCAGCAGCGAATCGATTATTAATGTTGTATCCGCATCTTCGTCTTCTTCCATAGCCTTCTTCAGTTCCTTGATCGCCTTTTTGAGCTTATCCAAGGCCTTATCTATTTCATCTTTGTCAGCCTCAATAAGAGCTTTGTCGAGCTCAGCCTCTGCCTTCGCCAAGTGACCTAATGCCTTTGTTGATAAATCCTCGGTCTGCAAATCCGAAACTTCGTCTATTGCTTCCTCGAGCATGTCTATGAACGGATCGGGCACCCATTCACCACGGGCCTTCATTGCTTCCTTATACACCTTTTTAAACTCTTTGGTGGCTTTATCGTATTTTTCATCTTCCAAATCATCCAGTGCCTTGTCGTAGTGTTTTTGTGCTTTTTGGATGTGTTTATTATTTTCGCCAACCATGCCGATGGCATCGGCTAGTGCTTTATCCACAATATCTTGTACCAGGTCAATGAGCTCATCTATGACATCCTGTGTATCTGCTCCTTTATCCTGTGCTTTCATTAGATGCTTGACTGCTTTTTCAATCTTGCCAATAGCTTTTTCTGTTTTATTTTTATCAAATTCATCGATTGCTTTTTTAAGATATTTAATTGTCTTATCAATTTCTTTCTCACTGCTTTTTAAAAAATCCATTTCTTCGAGACTTTTTATAATTTCTTTGAGGTTATCTACCACAGCTAAAGGTATTGAAACATGGATATATCGAATTTGTATTTCTCCATTGGCTATTGGAATATTTTTCCATTCTTTCTTTTCTATTACATCCCCACCTTTTATAGACCAAGATATAAATGTATATTTACCATCACCTGTTCCGGTTATTATTATTTTATAATTTTCTTCAGTTGGATATGCAATTATTAAAAATTCAGGTTCAAAATTAGGTCCTGAATAAAAAACATTATCTTCATAATTCAAAAGATTATTATGTAAATCATAGACTTCTAAATTTATGGGTGAAAGGCATATTATTTCATAACTAAAACTACCTGGGGGTTGAAAGAAATTGGCAGCATCTCTTGTTGTAACAAATTTTTTCTCTTCTATTTGAATATTAAAATTGTTTCCATAAATATCTTCAATAATAACTTCAGTTATAAACACATCCGGTTGTGTCTCCACATACATCCCCAATGCTGCCCTAAGAATTTTATGGCTCGCTGCCTCTAATAAATTATTATTTAAACCTGAATAAATAATGTCTTTCTTACTGTATATTCCTAAATTATCTAGACCTGACTCGAAATCTAAATCAATATACCTAATAGTTGGAATTTGTGCTTTTGTTATTGTTTTTATTTTCAAATTTTCTATATTTTGATATTCTTTGATTGTTACTCTTACCTCACTATGGATATATTCAAAATCTATTGCAGATTCCATTAAATTAAAATAATAATCTAACCAATTTTCATGTTCATAATTTGTTATTTCCTTTATTGTGATATCATTAGATGTCCATATATATATTATATTGATTTTTTTAATTAATATATCATTAATTAATCCATCATTATCTTTAACCTTCAAACCTACATTATACTCTCCGGTAGTTGAATAAAAATGTGTTATTAAAGGACCATTTACCCAACCAGAATTTGTCCCATCCCCAAAATCCCAATACCATGCTTCTATTGAACCGTCCTCATCAGAAGATGAGGACCCATCAAATGTGATTTCTTGGTTTATTGTTGGGTCTTCAGGCAAATACGTGAAATCCGCAACAGGTGGATTATTCAGACTCCAAGGTACCATCAATGGATACCAATCAACACCTTGATGGGGCAGATTCGTATCCCCGACGCCATCATTAGCTACTCTTCCACCAGCACCGTTATCTAAACCAGTGTAATCACTCCAGTAATTCCCTTTGCCAGCACTGTCATCCCAAATATTTGGATGAACATTGGAACTTAATTGATTAAGATTATCAATGATATTATTATAATAAAATAAATTATTAGAGCAAAGGCCGAACGAAAATGCAATTCCAACACCTCCACCATAACCCGGATGAGCTACATTGTTTGAGATTGTATTACCAATAAAGAGATTATCACTTGCACCGTTAAGCATAATTCCAAACCTGCTATTTGAACATGTATTGTACCTAACAATATTATTTGAAGAATAAAGTAATATTATATTATAATGTAAATTTGAAATACACATATTGTTTTCGATAATGTTATTTTTTGAATATTCAATATTAATGCCATAAAAATCATTGAATTTACATATATTATCTCTGATTATGTTATTATCAGCATAAGACAAATAAATAGGAATACTCGTTTCAAAAATATAATTATTTTCAATTACGCAATTCGAAGAACCTATTAGTCCAATACCGTGCCATCTTGAATACCAAACTGTACGCACGGATAGTCCTTTTATCTGAACATCATCAGCGTAAACATAAATTGTATATGGGCTTATCCAGTCAGTAAATTTTCTATAAATAATGGTTGTATCTCTATTTTCTCCTTGTAAAATTATGGATTTATCGATAATCACAGATTCATAATATGTACCTACCCGGACAAATACAGTATCACCGGCATTAGCAGCATTTATTGCTGCTTGGACGGTTGAGTAATCGTCTGGAACAATAATAGTAACTGAATCTTGTGAATCAGCACTCACGTTAACCGGTATCCCAGCAAATACCACAGCAATTAAAATAAACACTAGCCCAATACTCAATACCTTCCTCAATATTCTTTTTCTCATTCTCTCAAGCCTCCCCGAGCTTTTCCTCACTCGGTTCCACACCTCTCGCATTCCACGGTGTTCCAATATGCCCAATACACCTTCTTTACTCATTAGAAGTGCAAACACGGCATATTCTTATAATTATAATAAATCTTTGAATTTTACATTCTTTTCCTATTGGTGAAATACCAACCCTCCCTCCTGAATTTCGTAAATCCCACCACAAACACCCACAATAGATCAATCACCACCCCACACTAAGCACATTACAAACCTCTTTTTTATCTCACCTGTATCACCCTCACAGGCATTATTGGATTTAGCGGGTCTTGGGTATGGCGGATAAATATGCTTCGTTATGAGTCTTACCAGGAAATAATTGAAGAATCATTAAAAGAATTAGTTTTTATAATTAATTGGATTAATGAGCGTGAAAAAGATTTAGATAACCCCATTACAGTACTTATTGGCGGTTGGGCTGTAGATGCATACAACCCATGGTATGGCTCAGTTGATATTGATTTGGCCACAAACAATTGAGAAGTATTTGTTTTTACCAATACCAAAGAAACAAGTTAAAAAACCTTTATGGGCACCATCGAATTATCATGGTTCTGTTGGCCAGGGATTTGAGGTTGTAGAAAATTATATTCGGGGGCAGGAGGGGCATCATGGGGGAATAATTTCCATTTTATTAGCTGTTAGTTAGATCTAGAATGGAACTTATATAGTACTGTGGTATGACATAAACGATCCTCCGTTAAATATTTAAATCATAATTCTTATCATTTTATTTATGGTTCGCAGAAATAAGTATCCCTTTTTATACGACAAAGATTGGTGGAAAGATAATCAAAATAAAACAGATGTAGAAATAGGTCGAAAATTCAAATGTCCCCACTCAACCGTGAGGGCTGCTAGACATAGAATGGGGATACCACCATTGTCTGGAAAATGGTTAATAAAAAAACAATGGCAATCAATAGAATTTAGGAAAAAAAGAAGTAATTGGCCACAGTTATTTGAAAAATCTTTTTGGGAAAAAAACCGATATAAAACAAACTTAGAAATAGCAGAAAAATTAGGTTGTACCTCTAGCTCGGTTTCTGCAGCAAGAAAATTCATGGGAATACAACCTTTAACCCGTTCAGAGGCACAAAAAAGAAGATATAAACGAGAAGGATTTCCTAAAGAGAGGATTGAAATGAGTTCAAATATGAGAAAACTGGTTTTAAAAAGGGCAAAAAATCGATGCGAAATTCTTAATTGTGGGTTGTCTGGTAAGGATGTACTACAGATAGATCACATTATCGATATGAGTTTACATGAAAATCCAGAGGATGCTAATCAAGAACAAAATTTAATTGTTCTCTGTAAATGGCACCATAGTTGGTGGACAAAATATAAGAAAGAAAATCCTGATAAATTCCGCAACTCAGGAAATCCATATAGTGAGGCAATTAAGTTGATTAATATTATGTTCCCATCTTAGGAAAAACGAATAATATTTCTTTTAACGGTTTGTAGATAAAAAAAGTTGCCGAAGGCAATTTAAATGAAATGAAGCCTTTTACTCGCGGTTAGGTACTGGCAGTAACCCCAATATGAGCCAAAAGTAAATGGAGATTCGTTTTTGTTGTAAACAATTTTTCATAATTTTCCTATAATTTTCTTATCAATAACATTTTGAGCTGATAAATTGAGATAAAATTTCCTATTATTATAATCCCAATTTGTATAAGCAATAATCATAGAGATAGATTTTCCTTTTTCATGATTTATTATTCCGTTTGAATGCCTTGAAGGTTTTACCTTTAACGTTTTTTTATTTATAATAGTACAGGATTGTCCAAAAAAAGCATCTTCGACATATGAAAAATCATTAGGTATACATGTTAAATTTATAATAACAATATTTTTCGTATTTTCAGGAAATTGATCAATTTTTGATAGAACTTTATTTTTTATTCTACCAGGTAAATTTGGTGCTCTCATAGGTTGGCACGAATATTCTACAGATCCATTTTTCATAATTGGATGAGAATGAAAAGTAATTCTTGCTATTTTTTTATTATTTCTTAAATATTTAAAAGAGTTTTTGGTTTTAATTGATGCTTTATTTTTTAACAAGGTTCTAACAAAATTAACAAATCCATCTATATTTTGTTTCATAAAATGAATACTTGTTTTAAAAGAAATCCTAAATGGTTGATTGATATTATTAATTTTTTTCTTTATAATATTATGAATTTCACTTATGGTCTGACCTACTTCATCTTTAAAAACTGTTAGAATTTCAAAATAATATTCTTTTCCATCAATAATTACTCTTGCATCCGCTTTTTTATTACTTTCATTAATTTCTGGTTCATATTCTAAATTTTTCAGACCATGTTTTTCATAATAGTATACCATAACCTCAATTTCTGTTAATAACGAAAGAAAATTAAATTTATCCTTATCTGATTTTAATTTTCTAATAATCCTTTGATATTTGTTGCAACAAGAATTTAAAATTGTTAAATTGTTTGATAATTTTAAACACGCATTTGAATCAATAAGTTCCCAAAAAATAGGATGTTTTTTGTATCGCTCTTCTATCTGTAAATGAGAATTTAACCAATCTTCTCCCATGAAATCTTTTAGATTGTTATTAAGGTCAATATTTTTTTTGGCTTTTTCAATTTCTTCTGGTAATACATTTCTCATGACTGTCCCATAATTTTTATTTTATAAATTACTTTAGTTAGAAAGCGACCTTGAGCAATTATACCTGACGACTGGCATGTATCTGAAGTTTGCCAGATATTAGAATAATCCGTATGGCGGTTAATCCAGAGCATGTTCATATCTTCTATGCTTATCCACCTAAATTATCGTCCAATATTATTGCTAAGAAATTCAAGAATTATACTTCACTACAGTTTCGTAGAGAGTTTACGAAACTTAAATAACAAGTTAAAAAACATTTATGGGCACCCTCGAATTACCACGGTTCGGTTGGGCAGGGGTTTGAGGTCGTCGAGAACTATATCAGATGCCAAGACGGGCATCATGGGGGATGATGGTATTCAAAATATCATTTTTTTAGGTCTGATCGAAATTCAAATATTTTTTGATATAAATCCTTAACTAAAATATCTATTTCATCACTAATTAACACATCAAATTTGTATATTGGTAAATCAATAGTCGATTTATTTAAAAGTTGAACTAACCAATTACGAACTAATTTTCCCTTTTGTAAAGGTGCTTGTTGTTTTGGAGTATTTAATCTTTTATTTTTATAGCAAACAAGATGGAACATTAATGTTTTTTTTGGATCTAAATAATATATAATATTTTTATCATTGCTAAATGCTGAGATATATTTACATGTTAAAAATGGAGCTATAAAATTGCCAATAATATCTTTTGGTCTAGTTGTAAGTTCAATTTCCAAAATAAGCTCAACAGTTTCAGGTTTTTCATCATTTAAAACTAATATATCGGGATCTGTTATTTGATTTACAGTTCTATTTAGTCCTTCTTTTGAATAAAGTATTAGTTCTTGTTTTTTTGTGTTATGATCTCGTTCATATTCTGGACAATGTCGAATTATATATTTTCTATTATCAAATATTTTACTTCTTAACATTTTTTCAATTTCATTTCCTATAACAATCTCATAGCTTTTACCTGGAGAACCTTTTCTATTTGGCATATCAATCTCTACTATTTGTATGTTAGAATTCATTGGTGTTGGGTTAATTTTTAATTTATCCCAAGTTGAATTTTCACTTCTCATAATTTTATTATTTTTTGTTAAAAATGGTTTTCCTCAATTATGTCCGTTAATCGCTTTTTGTGGTAATTCATTTTTTCCTACACAATTTTCTAAATACCATAAATGATTTTTTGTCTTTGGTCTGAATAATATTTCTATATCCTTTACGGTTGATGATGTTTGATATACTAATTTTTTCTTCATTCATTTTACTCTTCTTAAAATTTTACTTTATTTCGACTTACTCATCCATTACAAACCATCTAAACTCTTTACTTTTTTGATAATGATGGAAATCTCAGTCAACACCATTTCGACCCATATTCTTTTACTTAAAAATTGAACAATAAACTTTTAATTGGCTCTATTACTCAGGGCTGTCTTAATTATACTTTTTTTGATATAATCTCTATCTGTTTTTTATATATGCACAAGCAATCTTCAATTTCATAAGGTTTTAATTTTCGATAAACCGTAGGTAAAGTATTGATTTTAATCGACCCTTCTTTTGTTGAAATACCTAAATTTTTTGCACTTTTTAATGTACCTCCATGAAGATAAATTTTATCTGGATAAATGCCTAATTTTCCTCCTATTCTAAATGAAGTATCATATACAGTAATTGCTCCAATTCCCTTAATATGGCCAATTGTATTCTCTATTAATTCAAATAATTTTGAGAATTTTTTACATTTAACAATTTCATTCTTTTTCTTCAATAGTTTTTCTGTACTTCCTTTTAAAATCTTATTGGGAATCCTATATTGATGATTAAATTTTTTTCCATTCGACCATCTAGCCAATCCAGCATTTTTTATGGCTTTTTTTATTGATTTCATGTTTCTAAAATCATTTATCTCGGCCCTTGAGGATTCAGATGAATTTCTACAATCATGAATAAATAATTTTACTACATAATCATGAGAATTAGCATTAGTAGTAATTATAGGTCTACAACCGTCATTTTGATTTTGTTTTTGAATCTTCCTTGACATTTATTTCATCCCAGCGTTAACATATACTAATTATTTAATATATTATCCAATTTCAACCGAGTATTTTAAAGTTCTTTTTAATCAATCTATCATCGAATTTTCAACATGTCCTTAAAACTTATAGATATTTCCATTCGATGATACAAATGTTACTATTTTATGGCATGCCATTGTTTTTGACCATAACTTGTGCCCCTATCTTATCAAATTGGGCTGTGATTAATCCTTTTTCTTTAGGAGCCTTGAATCTTCAGTTAAAGTTTGTTTGACACGTTCAGAATACCTTTGCGGATATTTGTTTAAACCCGTTAGAAGAATGAGCTGGTAGCTTTCCGTAGTCTTTTCTGGAACAACTTTCGAAATACATTCAAGTGATTTGAGCAAGTTTTCCCGATCTATTCCAGAAGTTTCAGGTGTATCAATGAGTAATAACCGTGGAAAAGATATGTTAGGAATTGTAAGGGATAGATGCAAGAGAGTAAGGAAAAACATTAATCTTCTAGGTACGCCAGCTGAGGCCTCCCGGTACTCACCATCGTTTATAACTGGCATATAGAATGAATCTAAGTATGCACGTCTACAATCACTCACGCATTCTTTCATTAGACTGTTATAAGTCTTGTTAAATTCCTTAATTCGTTTATCCATCTCAAGGTTGGCATCTGCATGAAGCTTCTCGACTTCCTTAGACCTTGTAGAATATTCGGTCTCTGCAAAATGTAATTTGTCCTCCAAATTCTGTCTTTTTGATTCTAAAAAAATCTGTTGTTCAAGAGTTGAGATTTCGTTTCGTATAGAGGCTATTTTATTGCCAATATCTCTTAAGCGACTTATATCAATAGGCTTATCAGTTTCATCTATCCATTTTTCGATCTCTTTGTTGAATTCTGTAACACGTAATGCAACAGTTGATATGATATTTTGGACATTTTGCAATTCCTCCTGAGTTGCCTCAATAGCTTTTTCAACAGTTGCAACCGATTTCTGTTTTGACTTCAATATTTCAATATATTCTTCCGATGAATAGAAAAACCTTTCATATTGAGATTCATCAATGTCAGCACCACATACACATTTTCCTTTAGCTCTTTGAACATTGCGGAGGCAATAAGGGCAGGTATCGGAGCTGAATAGCGACAATTGTTTATGCGTGTAAACCATTTTTTTAATTTGAGTCGTCTCAACTATGAGATCTGAACGAACTTTCCTTAATTTGATTATTTCGTCTAATAAGACTATTTCTTTTTTTCGATTTTCGGATTCGTTGATTTGCGCTTCAAGAATTTGGGCTTTTAAACGTTCGACTTGAGAGAGATTGTTTCTTGGCATATTGGCGGACGAATTAATGGATTCGAGATGGTGCTCAAACTTTTGTAACTGGCTATTTTTATCCGATAACTCCTTTTGTAAAAAGACTAAATTAATATCATTTCGCTCGATCTGAATCTCCTCAAGCATCTTATGATATAGTTCGACAGATACTTTCAATTCTAATTTTTCTTTTTCTGCAGATCTCAAATCGCTTAAAAAACGATAATACTCATGAAATGATTTACCAAGAAGGACCTCAAAAATTGCTTTTCGCATTACCTTAGAATCTGTAATAAAACCTTTTGTATCTGGCGCCTTATACACATCCATAGGATTTGGAGCTTGATCAAGATATATTAGACGAAAAATATCCTTGATGTTCAGTTTCCACTTTATGGATCCCATAGAAAGTTCTACGGGTTCAATTCCTAATTTCTTCAGGAACCAATCAGAGAAAATGCGATTGTTTTCTTTTGACCTGAATATTGGATAAATATTTAGATCTCCATCGGGGGAGCGTATGGTTATGTCATTACTTTGAATAAATCGACTAATTACAAAATTGTCATTATTAATTTGGACTAATGTTTCGACGTAATTATTCTTATCCGATAGGATTTCTTTATGTTGAAGACGCTTTTCTGTCTGGAACATGTCTGAAGTTCCACTCAGGCAGAAATAGAGTAGCTCTGCAAAAGTTGTTTTACCAGTACCATTTTTTCCCTCAATTATATTTAAACCATCATCAAATATAGGGGACTCGTATTCATATAAATCCCCAGAATATTTGAGTTTTCTAATAGCTAAACGTCCCATATCGACACTCCATTATTTGTAAATATTCGTGCTAGCATATTGTTTAGACTCATAGTCCTTAGGCGGGGTAAGATGCTCTTGAGAGCGTTGATGTTCTCAAATTCGGATTCAAATAATTCTGCTTTAAAGTAATCCACCGGAATTTTATTAGGTTCAAGCCAAATGTCAACAATTCCTGTCTTCCGTTTCATCTCAAGGGAAACAAAACCTTTTTTTTCAAGGGCGAATACCAAACGGGAAATAATATGTTTGCGCACAAGCCCCTCAGTATATGTTGATTGAAGTTGCTTTTTTTCTTTATTGCTCAGCTCAGTCCGATCTTGCTTTGTAGATGTTATTATACCTGTCAACCTACTATCCGCTACAAAATCAATCATAAAAGCAATTTTTGAATAGTCATGTAGGGAATTCGATTTGCTTTGGCACGAGAAACCGCGCAATAGCAACATAGCATTATACGTAAAGAAATATAGGTCCTCGCCTTTTAGAAACATGAGTCGCTTCTTGAACTCTATAGCTTTGCGGGTCAATTTATTTCTCCTTTTTTTTCAAATGAGAGGAAACAACTGTCTACAAGTTCAAGGATAATACCTCTTATTGTAGATTGATTTATTAATGGGTACTTATAATCCTCTGAAAGCGTTTTAATGTGTGTATAAGCGCATAATACAAGATTCTCCACACATCGCTGAAGTTTCTCTTGTCCAATATTTCCATTTTGAACGATAGATATAAGCTTTTCATGGCATGATTCGAAAACTCGATATCGTAAAGACAAAATACTCTTGTCGTGTTTTAACGAATCCTGTTCGTATCTGCTTAGGGCTACACTTCTGCACCAACTATCTAACATCTCTTCATTAAAAGTTGTTGAAACCGACCGCACCTTATCAATGAGATTCCGATTATCAACTGGAGGGGGTAAATTTTTCCACATTTTCCAAGCAGGATCGGAGATTCTGTATTCACCTGATTCAACCCGCTTCACTACAAGCTTTATATCTGATGAATGAACAAATCGGTCAGCAAAGTCATCAAGATTCTGTTTCTTGTCGAATTCATCAACCAATATAGATATAACATGTCCTTCTTTGCCTTGGATTCTGTTGTTGTAGAACGGGCACTTCTTGAGAGTTCCTCTTAGCTCAGTTTCGAGTTCGGTCTCATTACCGTCCCCAAAAAACCATCTAATCCGTTCTAGAAACTCGCGCCATGTAGAGTTGCTCCAATTAATGATTGAATCAAGATGGCCCTTTTTTTCATGTTTAGAATAAATCTCTTTATAAGCATCTATAATAATTGCTTTTATTATGTTGATCACTTCATCATTCATCGGGTCATTGCCATTAAGGAATTCGAGTAAAGCCCTATCTGGAAACTCAATTTCCAACCGTTTAGATCGGTTACTGCTTTTTTCTTTTGAAATAACTGCTGTTGTACAGAACCCGAAGTATAGTGTTGAACTAAGTTCGAATTTATGCCAAGCATCAATAAAATTTACGAGTGTCTTAAGAACTTGAATGCTATTAAACGAGAAACCTGAACCTTCAGAATAATCCTTGTCCTCCTCAATGTAATTTGCAGATTCTGCACTGGATGATGTTCTCATGTGTACATCACCAATATTTTCAATAGCACAATAAATGTATGCAGTTTCATTTTCAGTCATAGCTTTCAACATAAGACTAACTGCTCTTAGTCGTTGGAAGCGAAAGCCTTTTGCCTTATCGTGAGCCTCTCTGTCGATGGTTATATTTTTCGCATTCATGTCATCAACAAATTTAATTTATAAAGTCCAATTGGTTATCTTTATTAATAATTTATCAGAACAAATTTCACCCTTTCTTTTGCTGATATATCAGCCTCCCTTAATAACTTGTAAGAACTTTTCACCATTAAAATGTATCATATGTTCTGGATTGGAAGAAATCCAAACTTCGGTTTCCCAGGCAATATCACTAATATGACGTTTGAATTCTTTAAAATTTTGAAATGCACTAATAAATATTAAATTATCAAGATTACTCTCAGCTAAGGTTTGTATCAATTCAATTTGACGTTTTGGAGTAATTGGTCCATGTGAAGTTACTGCTTCAATAAGAAAAAGAAGATTATTTTTATCGTTATAGAAAATAACATCTGGTAATTTATCATGTTTAGAAATGGGAATATTCATTTTTTTAAAAATATCTTCTTTAATATGTAACATTTTTCGCGCTGTATCTCCAACATAGATTAATTGTGCTGATGGAAAAAAAGTATCTTTTAACAACGTAACAATTTGAACCTGTAATTTATTATGTTTTCCTGGAGAAAATGATAAATTAGTATCTTCGATTTGAACGGTAATTCGATTTTTTAATATTCTTTTATCATATCGATCAATCAATCTTCCTTTGATGGAAATGAATTCATCTTTAACTGAATTCCATTTATCATATCCATAATTTAGGATCAATTTGTATGCTTCATCTGTTATTTGGTAGACTGTATTTGGGCTATTAGTAGGTCTCAATGGATCATCTGGATTTCGAATAACTAAACCTCCCTGTTCAAATTGGTGAAGAGTTTGTCGTCTAATAGTTTCCCTTGTATTTTCTGCATATTCTTTACCAAAATTGTTCTTGATATAGATCATAATATCATGAATACGAAGTAAATTTTTTTCAGCCTCACTCCAAGAAATATCTTCCTTCATATTTAGGAGAGTAAGTAGAGTTAGAGCCGACCGTTCATTTTGCTGACCTTTTGGTATACCTATTTGAATAAGAATATCCAGAGCTTCGTCTATTTTTCCCAATTATATTCACCTTTGATTGTAATGAAATAGAGATCTATCTATTAATTTTAATTTATCTAATACAATTTTTTCTAAAATTTGTTCAGATGATTTGCCATTTTCGATTATTTCTTTTCCAATTAATTTTAGGATATCCATAGATGGTAAAGGCAAATTCTTAATATCATTTGCATTTACTTGTGTACTACCATTAAAAATTCGAAAATATTGATCGATAATACTGGAATTTAAAAATGCTGCAATTCCATAAACTTGTTCAGGAGTTAAGGGATTAGATTTTGAATAAATATAATTGACATGATTTTCTAATCCAATATTTTTATGTGATTCAAATTTTGATTTTAGTAATACAGAAGCATACAATCGTCGTTTTTGCTCCTTAGCACTAAATCTTTTAAGTAAAACATAGTTTTTAACTGGTAATAATAGATGTTTTGTATTCTTTTCATTTAATATACAAATCTCCTTTCCGTTATTTTGAATAGGCCAAATAACATCAAAATTACGAAAATTATGCATCCGTATCAACGGTACACAAGATTTTTCATCATAATCATTTGTTAGATATCTTTTTGCTCTAAATGCAACAACTGGACCTGTAGAAATCTTTAATCCAAGATCATTTAGGGTGAAAGGCAATTTATCGATTTTTCTTATTAAAGATAGTTCTTTTACAGACGTTGGAATCCTAATGAATGAATCTCCATTTTTCTTATAAATAACATCATTGTAATTTGCAATTATTGTCTCAATATTAGACAAGGATCTATCATAACAAATACCAACATGAATCGGTTCTTTCATATGTTTAATATTAGGATCTTTTTTTCTAGCACGAACAATAATATTTTCCTGTAACACCTTATCTCGAGAAAAAATATCATTCCTTGATTCAAAAATCAGAATGCCATCGATATTATTATTTCTTAAGAACCACGATCTAAACCTCTTATAATATAATCCAGATGTGAAACTTCGGGGTGTAATATAAACAAGTATTCCATTATTACTTAGCATACTTGATGATAATGCCATAAATAAAAAATAGATATTAGGTTGCCCATATATTAATCCCGATAGGGCCAATGCTTGTTTAGAATTTTTATTTAGTTTGAAGTATGGTGGATTTGCTATTATGTAATTATATGTTTTTAATTCATTTTTTTCGAAATTATTCAATTTTGATTTATTATAATATTGACAATTTTCAAGAATAAAATCATTGTTTATTATCTTATAATTAAATTGTATATTATGCTGGTTAAATTCTATTTTGCATTGTTCTAAGGTTTCTTTCAATAATGGAATTAGATTTTCATCTAATTCAAACGCATCAATATTTACATGAAGTGGTTTTTTTTCATTATTTAGTACTATACCACAGAAACTTGCAATTAAAATTCCTGTTCCAGCTCCAGGGTCAAGTAGTGTAATATCTTCTTGAGGTTCATCATAGAGCAATTTTGCCATATATTCACTAATTTTTAAGGGAGTGAAAAATTGACCCATATTCTTTCTATATTGATGAGTTGATGAATTACAATATACCTCTGAAAGACGGAATGAATATGCACTAAGTGATTCATTCTGTATTCTTTTTAAGTCTTTCATCATTATCCCTTATTGATATATTGATTTAAACCCTTTTCTGAACCAAATTCGTCGAAAGTTAATATTTATTTTAAAGTGTATAGAATATAAATATTTTTATGGAGGAGATATGTGAATGTTCCTCTGCACATATATCTATTACGGACCACGTACACACTCTGGCCATTGATTTATTAATTATTTTAGATTTTCACTTCGCTCCCTCAACTTTTAAATATTATAGATCACTATAAAAACACGGTGATTCAAATGCCAAAACATGAACGTAGACGTGGTGTTATGGAAAAAGGTGGTCATAAACCGAATAGACCACCCCCACAGCGCGATATAGTACCTGAATTTGAAAGGATAACCGAGCTTCAGCTAGATAGAATAGTGCCCAACCCCGATCAGCCCAGAAAAGATCTCGGTAATGGTGCGAAGATCGATGAACTTGCACGATCCATTCAACAGGAGGGCCTGATCCAGCCTATAATCGTCAGGAAAAAAATGAATAATTACGAGATCGTTGTGGGCGAACGCCGCTGGCGTGCCTGTAAAATGGTCGGGCTCGATAAGATCCCGGCAATAGTCAGAGATGTTAACGACCATCACATATTACTTCAATCATTGATAGAAAACCTCCACCGTAAAGATCTGGCCTCGACAGAAAGAGAGGATGCGGTCTATGAATTATGGACCTCGGGGAATTATAAAACCCAGAAAGGTCTCGCAGATGGCTTAAGTTATAGTAAATCTACTGTAAATGAGATTATCGAGGCGAAAGAGTATAGAGATAGGAGCGGTTCGGCCGCCGAACTTTCTACAAAATTAATTTCTCAGACCAAGGCGATCGATGATGATGATCTAAGGACCAAGGTCATTGAAAAAATTCAAGAGGAAAAGGTCCCGTCCCATGAAGTACGGCAATTTGTTCGAGAGATCCAAAAAGCTCCCCGGCACAAGCGCGAAGAAATGGTGAAACCGAGTTTCAAGATCAATGGAAAAAATAAAATTATAATGGACCGGGTCCGGAGACTAGAAAAAAGTATTGACGAATTTGTGGCTGTTGAAGATAAAAAATTAATATCATTGACCATGGAGCAGAAAGAGCAGATAAAAGCAAAATTGGGATCAATGGCCGAGAAATTGGATGAGGTTATGAAAAAAATTGATATGCAAAGATGATGGTTGAGGCAATTTTTAAAGTCAAATTTCAAAAGTTAAATCTTAAAAGTTCTGATCACTTTTGACTTTTTCATTTTGACTTTTGCCTTTTCAATTTATCAATCTTAAAATCAAGTTGTGTGTATTCGTGGTTACAAACTCTCAAATCGATCCGTGTATATCCGTCTAATCCGTGTCATCCGTGTTCTATTAGATGATATTAAAATAAACTGAACTTTCAAAAAAAAGGCCTGATCTAAGCGAAGGAGTTTCGAGATAAAAAAAGTTTGACCCCATCAATAAAGCACCGACCCTTATTGAATATTCAAATCATTCCAGGCGATCCTATTTTACATCTGTCATGTCAACTCGGTGAGCCGGTCTCTTAAACCTGAAATGATCGATTATTTTAATAAAGTAATATCCACAATATACTGCCCCGATCAAGATCCAGAATAATATCAGGAAAGAAAATAATATCGTTGGTCCTAATGGATAGTCGAGCATTCTCAGCGGTATTGACAAGAAATTAATTGTAAAATGAAGTATGATCGAGGCATAGATGCCTTTTTTAACAAAAAGATATCCCAGCGCCAGACCACTGACCAGTGATGGCACTACCTTCCAGTAATCCCACCCGGGTGCATGTGCCAGCCCGAAGGTGACCGAGGAGAAGACGATAAGAATAATTGTAAGTTTGTTAAGCTCGAACCCGCCGCCCAATATATAATTGTGCTTGTTTTTTTGAACGTTTTTTCTCAGCAGATGTATTATTAGAAGGGGTACGCCAATGAGTAGAATTCTGGAAATAATTTCCTCGAACACGGCCGCACTGGTCAAATTATAGATCAAGGTCCAGGTCGATAACGCCGCAAAATCCGGAGTATGAGTTGGTATCTGGTTCCAGGCCAGAAAATAATTATAAATTATGCTGAACGCGAGCACCGCCATGAACAGCTGGGCAAGCATGATGAACGTATTTTTCGAATCGATCAGTGGTCCGTTTAATTTCAAAAACGCATTTTTAATTTGGTTAACTGCATCCACCATGGAACTCTTGAACAAATACAGGTTGGAAAAAATAATGGCTAGCCCGATGAAGATATAGAATCCCAGAAGAGCAGTGCCTGTTAATATGAATGGCATCACCACCAGGTATGGTGGGTATGGGACCGTGATGAATAAATAATCCCAGTTAATGTAAACTATCCGCGAATGTACCCGTAACACACCTTCACCAACTGGCAGGCCGGTGATCGTAACGTTCTCTTGCCCGGTCGTGTTGGATAATTCCAATTGTGTTCCTTGAGTATAGTGATATTCCAGTTCAACTCTTTTCACGACCATGCTGTCAAAGTGCAGTGTGGATATTTCTATGTTGGTTGATGAGTTGATCACAGGTAAGGCAGTAGGATCGTTTGTGAGCATGGGCAGGTCTATCTCGATAATTGGTACGGGTATATAATCGAAATTAATTCGCACCACATGGAATGTCTGGGAATGCTTCTGCGTATTGCCTGCAAGATCGATCGCAAAAACATCCAACGAATATTTGTCCGGTTGGTGCGGAAGGGTAAGTATTGTATGATATTGAACCGAAGAACTGCTTGATATTGCCGGGTTAGCCGGGGGTGCGAGAACAGGGGTAAGGGTATATGTTTTGTTGTCAAGAGACACCTGTGCGGATGCCAGGTTTTCGTCGCGAATGAAAACACTTATTCTTACAAATTCACCGCGGTAGAATGTGGTCTCGTTCAACCTGTCCTTGAACGCGTCTTCACGGTCGATGGTCAATGATCTGATCGATAATGTGGTCAGGCTCGGTTCGGTATCATCGATAACGATCGAAAAATTCTGAGTATTCATATTCATATTCATCGAATTGGAATTGGTATCGATGGTCAGGTTCAGTTGGTGTGGTCCGCCGGTCCAGCCAGTAGTATCAATATGATATGGCGGTATCAGAGATACATTTGAAAGTTGGCGGTCCAGGGTATATGTAATATTGGAAATGTTGTTGGTTGAGGGTGTAAATTCTAACACGGTTGATGATCTGATTACCGCATATTGTGTTGGTTCGGTTAGCATTACGAACGGTTTGGTTGATTCCCGGACATTCAAGCTGAACTTCGCTCTTGCCATATTTCCCGCATGATCGATCGCCGTAAGTGTAGGTTGGTGCATGCCTGGTGTGGCCGGCGCCTGGAATGATATTATGTTATTATTTGTAAGGTAAATTTTGTGTGACATGTCCCATGGCAGCTCAAGATAGCTTTCCGATATGCCCGATTGTGGATCTGAGATGTTGACTTTTAGACTGATCGGCTCGCCCGGGGTGCTGGTGATCGAGACATCCTGGAGATCACCGAGGTCCGGTGGAGTGTTATCGATGACCAGGGTTATTTCGGCCTCGAGCTCGACCTCATGCTCATTTACCAGTTGGGGTGCACTGAATGCAAAAGCGGCAAAGAACGAGAGAAAATTCAACAGGACCACGATGATAAAGAAAACTATAGCCAGTGAGCAAAAGAACCCGATCAACGTCTTGAATGGTGATGAATGCGGCCCTTGACGGCCACGGGTAATATAATCAGGCACTGCCCAGTCAACCTCTCCGGGTTGCACCCGATCTTGGCCCGATGAATGACCATTTCGGCTATTATGATATATTGACCTTCTGCTTCTGCTTTTACTTCTACTATTGAAGTAGACCCTTGACCGTATTTTCTCAGCGCATTTATCGCAAACGATGAACGGTTCATTGCCGTGGTCCGGGACTGTGTTTTCACAGTTGGGACACATCGCATACATGTAAAATTGGTACAGGATTTTGACTTATTAAGGTTGTGGTGTTACGTTTGAGAATAGGTTGATAATTTGCTGAATTGATGCTGGGAAGATAATTTGATGAGTTGATACTGAACAGTGGCAGAGATCATTTGTTAATGAACAGTAGCCGTGTTCATTTGATGTTGAACAGTAGCCATGTTCATTTGTTAATGAACAAAAGCCAGGCTGAGTTGATGTTGAATAGAAACCGGGTTGAGTTGACGCTGAACAGAAGCCTGGTTGAGTTGATGTTGAACAGAAACCGGCTTCTATCAATCAACAATCCATCCAGGCTTCTGCCAATCAACGATCCATCACGGTTACTGTCAATCAATAACCCATCACGGTTACTGTCAATCAATAACTCATCATGGCTACTGTCAATCGATAACTCATCATGGCTACTGTCAATCGACATCTCATCCATTAACCGATGGTTTTCAAATACTCCCAATCACGGATCCTATGCTCGGTTCCGCACTGGCAGCGTACGTTTTGGGTAAGTGGCCTGGCACAATTAATGCATCGGGCATTACCATAAGATGTTTGGGCTTTGCAATGCGGGCATGTGACGATATAACCTTCCGAGATCTTACACCAGGTGAAGATGCGTTTTTGGCCGCAGTACCTGCACGAGCGCTGCTCGGAGACGATCTTGGCGCCGCAGATCGGGCATTTTTTAGGCGGTGTGCGTGATATGCTCACACGTTTTTTAAAACGCGGTATTAACCCACCGGCCTTTCCAAATATACCCTGATCGGTTAGCGATGGTTTAGCTGGTAATGTAATTGGCTCGACACCCCAATCAAAGTTCATTTGCGGGTGCCACAGGATATATACGATTATACAAAGTAAGATGACCTCTGACAAAAAATATGGTCCCGGTCCCCAGGTACCCACACTCCAATTATACCAGTACAAGATCGACAGGTTTGACACGAACCAGAATAGGAAGACAGATAACGACCACAGACCGAGCGGGATGTATGCGGCCTCATGATGAAGGTCGAAACCGGCTGGGCGCTCGGTCACACCGCTTATATCGTCGCGGATCGCTTTAATGTGTAATATAAGCAGAACATCGATACCTAAAGTTATCATCTCGAGTAGTATGCCGATCGCAATGAAAAACGAGTATGATGTGAATCTGGTCTCCAGCAGGCAAAGTACTGCGAGAAAGTTCAAGAGAAATATGCCCATGAGCCAGAATGTGTAATTCCAAACATCGGGGAATGTAAGCCGGATGAAGTATAGTGCGAATGCACCCACAAGTAACCATAAAAACAGATATATCCTGCCAGGGGTGGTACTTAATAATAAAGCGATGATAAAGAAAGAGAACACTCCAATGAGTAATTGGATCTTGATGTTTTTCAATAGTTCAATGGAAAAGCGCAAGTAGGGATGCATTTGTATCATCAATGTAATGGCCGGTAATATCATTAAAATTTTCGGTTATGTAAATAAAAAAATGTTTCGCGAAATGAATAATGATTGACACATTTTTTTATAAAGAGATAAATCAATCATTAAACCAAACGGAATTCTAACCCCAAAATCCGAAATCCTAAACAAAAACTAACTTTGGAAAAGCCGAAGGGTTTTCCAGAGCAAAATGATTTCCTTTAAAAAATCATCTAGAGCTAAAAATTCTTTTATAGGGAATATAATAAAAAATAGAATTTTTACCTCGAGCTAATTTGCTTCAGCAAATTA
>JAEHCK010000159.1 GCA_020696345.1 Thermoplasmata archaeon
GCTGAGCAGATACCTGGTTGGGTTGGTGCTGAGCAGATACCTGGTTGGGTTGGTGCTGAGTAGATACCTGGCTGGGTTGATTCCTGGATTTTATTTTTAAAGCAAGGTATCTGTCAATCAATAATCAATCAAGGCATCGGTCAATCAACAATACATCCTGGCATCTGTCAATCGATAATCCATCAGGGTATCTGTCAATCAACAATTAATCAAGGTATCTATCAATCAACAATTAATCCAGGCATCTGCCAATCAATAATCCATCCAGGCATCTGTCAATCGATAATCCATCATGGTATCTGTCAATCAATAATCGATCAAGGCATCTGTCAATCTACAACCCATCATGGCGATCTATTCCATTGGCCAGAGAGAAACGCATTATACGCTTCGAAACAGGAATAGATATCTATTTTACTTGATATCTCAAGTGGTGAATGCATACTAACAATGCCCGGGCCGCAGTCGAGAACCTCCATATTATGCTCGGCCAGGAACTTTGCCACCGTTCCACCGCCGCCTTCGTCAACTTTTCCAAGTTCGGCTGCCTGCCAGAGTACTTTATTTTTATTTAACAATCTGCGGATGTACCCCATAAACTCGGCGCTGGCATCATTCGCACTGAATTTACCGCCGGACCCTGTGAACTTGGTCAGGACTATACCAAAACCCAGCCGTGCCGCATTCTGCTTCTCGTGAACATCGGCAAAGATCGGGTTTATTGCACCGTTCACATCACTGGACAACGCCAATGAATTCTGAAGGGTTTTACGCAGGGCAGAATCTCTGTAGTCAGGATCATTCAATGCCAGAAGGTCTCCGATCATATTCTCCAAAAAGCGTGATTTAACACTACTTGGACCCTCGGAGCCGATCTCTTCTTTATCGAATAATAATATCAAAGCAGTCCGCTTTGGTTTCTTGAGCTCGGTTACACTCTTGATCGAGGTAAATACACAAACACGGTCGTCCTGGCCATACGATGCGATCATGCTTCGGTCGAAACCGATATCATAGGCCTTGGTTGCGGGCACTACTTCAAGCTCAGCACTGACGAAATCCTCCTCTACCATACCATACTTCTTGTGCAAATAATTCAAAACCCAAAGCTTGATCTTGCTTTTCACACCTTTCTCCTCCATCGGCCGCGAACCTACTATGATATTTAGCTCCTCACCTTTTATACCCTCGCCCAATCTACGTTTAGCCTGTTTCTGGCGGTACAGGTGTGGGAGCAGATCCGGAATTATGAATACCGGTTCATTGTCACCTTCTCCTATTTTTATCGTCAGCTCGGAACCATTTTCCAAAACAACAATCCCATGCAATGCCAGTGGAATGTTGACCCATTGATATTTTTTTATCCCGCCGTAGTAATGTGTCCTCAGCAATGCAGTGTGCGATTCCGAACTCTCATAAAGCGGGTTTTGCTTTAGATCAAGACGTGGTGCGTCAATATGTGAGGCAATTAGATTCAGACCATTCTCGATCGGCTCAGTACCAAGTACCGCCAAACCAACGCTCTTTTTCCGATTAATAATGTAAACTCGACTGCCAGGTTTAGCCGATTTGATAGATTCCAGCGGTTGAAAGCCCTCGCTCTCAACATATTTTATTATTGCATCTATTGTTTCACGTTCGGTCTTAGCGGTATTAAGAAATTCTTTATATTCTTCACAAAACTTGAAAATGCGTTTTTCCTTGGAGGACGATAACTTATCCCAGCCATTTTTACGTTTCAGCTTTAATTTTTCTTCTAACTTGGATCTGCCTTTGCGTTTCTTCGATTTTGCCTTTGCTTTAACCATATCTACACCTTCTGGTTTTAATGCAATATTATCTTATTATTGATCAGGTCGAACCGGTTTCAGATTAAAATAATTATCTGTAATATCAGAACTCAAGATCTTCATCATTGTACGAACGAGTATTTCTACTCAATGTACTCAGGTAGGGTTCGATCATCACGATCTGCATGAATATTGTTGTGTTTATTTAAGGATTACTGATATACAATGTTATGTTAGCGATGATCAAGGGATTTGGGATTTGGACGTTACAACTACTTTTTGATAATAACCACTTGTGGGATGTGAGTATTAATGATGAAAGACTGGAAGGAGGGGGGATTGTGGATGGTGGATGGTGGATGGTGGATATGGCAGTGAGGTAACAAGATGTTAGATATATCGGAGAGATGATAGGATGTTCTATATGTCGTTGGGATAACAGGATGTTGTAAATATCACTGGGATAACAGGATGTTGTATATATTGTTGATATGACAGGATGTTGTATATGTCACTGAGATTTCGGGATGTTCGATATGTCGTTGAGATAACGGGATGCATTAATGAATTATCAATAACAAATCAAACATCTTGGTAAAAAATCGAAATATCCAACATATTAACAAATAAGCGTAACGTTCAACATCCTAATAATCAAGCGATACGTCCAACATCCTATCAAATAATCGAAATGTAGAACATCCTAAAAATAAATCGTAATATCGAACATCCTAGTAATTAATCGAAATATACAACATCTCAACACTCATGATTCCATCACCATTAGCTCAATCTACTATTCAACCAACTAGCATAATAATTATTTAACTCTCATCCCACACTTCATATCATTAACAAAACGATCCACATCCCACCTCCCTACCTTCATTGTTAAAATTAATAAATTATAACCTACTCAGTAAATGAACTCCATCGCAACTTGAACTCGTCCTTTGAATAGCCAGACCTTCACGGCACATGTTGAATCCCAATCCATACTTCTTCGAGCAATCGTAAACATGTTTCATGATCCGCTCACGCTCGTTGGCTGCCAGGTAATAAGATCGGTTAACGAACTCGCCGGAGCTTAGATATTGTTTCTCTAATTGCTCACCTATCTCCGGAAATTCGTCGGTCAGCCGTTTCAAACTGTCCCGACGCGCTTTATATGTGGATGTGGTGATACATTTAACACCGATGTCCGATATTTCTTTCAATAATGGTTCCACGTCTTCATTCAACCCGGGTATGATCGGATCAACTCGAACCATTACCGGAACCGCACTTGAAACCAGAACCTCCAATGCGGATAATCGCTTGGTAGGCGGCGGCGCACCAGGTTCCATTCGTGAGGCCAGAGTGTCATCCATGGTGTTTATCGTCATGGTAACTGCAATATTTCCTTGGGTCAATATATCCAGGTCACGAAGCAAAATATCGGATTTCGTGACCAGTAACGTTTTAAATCCATATTCATTGAGTATTTTCAAAGTTCCCCGGGTCAATTCTTCACTGCGCTCAATGGTCGGGTATGGGTCCGAGCTGTTGGAAATGGAAATTGGTATGGTGGAATCGGCATTCTTGAGATCGTTTGGCAAATTCTTTAAAAAACCAGATTTAGCTCGACAAAAAAACGCATTTGGAATGTAGGTCGTGATATAACAATAGAGGCATCTATGGTCGCAGCCCGTATACGGGGCAAGACTGTATTTGGGTTTACAAGTACAATGTTTTCCCTTCCAGGGATCAAATCTGCGGAGAAAATGCATTTAATCGATTGGAAAAGCATGTTTAATGATTTTATATTTATGATTGTGTGCTGTTATGTGATGTAAAGTGTGTGGGTGAGGAGTGTGTGAGTTAATCAGGTGCTAGGTGCTGGGTACTAGGTGCTAGATTGTTTGGAGTTTCAGGATTTAGAACCACGAAGAAAAGAGACCTATTTAACAACGAATGAACGACGAATAGACGAATCAACGAATACGTATATTAAATCAAGATTGATTATTCGTTTATTCGTTGTTTAAATATATTTTTCTTATCTTCGTGGATCTTTGGAATTTGGATCTTGGAGCTTAATTTTGACTTTTTCATTTTTCAATCTTCAATTTTCAATTGCCTTAGCATAAAATAAGCTGAGTTGACTCCTGATTCATGTAGGGTCAGCAATAGGTCAATATTGTTCTAATCTGATGTTTTGGGTTTGTATTTCTTAAGCCAGCCCTGCATATCTTCAAGAAGTTTCGAGACCGAATCAGGGGCGTGTGTCTTTAAAAATTCCTCGGCAGCTTTGTCTGATGTGCCAAATTTCTTTTTCAGATCATCGTATTGTTCGAATGCAAGTTTAATATGTTCTTCGGCCGCCGCCTTGACCTGGTCACGGGTCGTTTTGGGCGCCACGGAGTCTACCCAGGCATTTAGATCATCAAAAAGTTTTTGGGTCGATTTCGGTGCATACTTGTTAATAAATTCACGTGTTGCATCATCGGGTGATTTGAAGTTCTCGCGCAGTTTCTCATACTCTTTAAAGACCACTTTCATCTGTTCATTGACGAAGCCTTCGATCTGGCTCTTTACCACATCCTGCTTGAAGTTCCGGAGCCATTTGTCCAGGTCACTTTTCATGGTTTGCACCGATTGTGGAGTATATTTCTCGAAGAATTGTTTCACGGCTTTTTCCGGTGTGCCAAATACATCTGATAGTTTCTTTGACTTTTTGAACGCGAGCTTCATATGCTCTTCAGCTGCAGAATGCAGTTCATGGTAAAAATATTCCATGGTTGCTTTAACGGTTTTACCAGTCTTGGGGACCAGTATGATCATAACTTCTTTGCCGGCAAATTCGGTCAAGCCGCTGACCTGACCTTTTGCAGAAACACGTTTGGTGCCCACGATCTTGGCACCTGGTTCGAATTCGATCTTCATATTATCATCACCATATTGAACTAAACAATGGGCGTTTATAGATAGGATATCTTCCTATGTTATGATATAGGGTACTTGAAGTATATAGATGTTGCTGTGAGTTGATGTAGGCAATGATGGGGGTTACCAACGTTTTCCAAAAAAGCTACCAATTGGTAACTTTTGGTAATTTCGCTTTTAAAAGTTTCGGTTTTGAGAAGAGGTCTATGTGGGGTTTACTCACGTTTTTCGAAAAAGCTACCCATGAGTAACTTTTTTTAAAAACGTGAATAACTCTCTTGGGATAAAATTCTTTTGAAGAAAAATTTTAAATATATAAAAAACATTTACCCTTTGATGCATCTATATAGATGAATAAATGAAGTAATGCCTTAACCAAAGATGTGGTGTAATCATGAATGAAAATATAAATGTTAATGATATTATTGAAGATTTAAGTGAATTATTAAAAGTATCAAAAAAAAGATTAAATGGAATTGTTGGAAGAAATATATATCTTTATAATATGAATATGTACACTGATGACTGGAAAGCTAGATTTAGAAAAGCAAGGCCTATTAGAGTTGCAATGGCGGTTGTAAATGCATTACTAGAACGAGATGAATGTAAAGGAGAGATTAATCAAGTAAAAATACATGCAACTTATTGGTATAAACAGATTTTTGGGGGAACATTATATGAGGCAAAGACTGCTATTGAAAGTTATTTTAATAGAATGTTAAATTATGGAATGCTACAAAGAGACGGTAATGTAGTAAAATTAGTGTCAAATGAATATGAGAAATATGATGAAAAATTAGTAAACCTTCTTGCCGATGGTTTAACAGTATCCAAAAATAATACCTATTTTAAAGCAATGTGTGTAACATCGTTTTGTACAGCTTTAACTTCTGAGTATCAATGGAAAAAACCGCCAAATGAAATTTGTGAACTTGCATTAGATAAACTTAGTGAAATAAACCTAGTTAAATCTAATAGAAAAGTTACAGATATAGTTAATTCTCATATTTATCCGTTACATATAGATGAAGGTGTTCAGTTTTATGCTAATAATAATGAAGATAAATTAGGTATTCCATCAATTCATCCAATCATTGAATACGATTTTATAAATATACCCAACCCATTTATTCAATCAAAAGCTGATGAAAAAAATATTACTAAAGCTCTTGATGAATTACAAAGATTCCCAATAATTTCAATGAAATATGTTGCAGAAAAATATGGAATGAGGATACGAAAAGCTATTGACTCAATGGCTTATGATAAACGTTTAACTGATACTTTCCCCTTTACTCCAGTCCCACCTATGGATATATCTACTCAATCGATTTTAATATCCCGAGCAAATATTGAAATAGTTCATAAAGCGACTAACTATGAATTAACCTATGATAATTTAAAATTACAAGACGAACTAATATGGAGCGTAGCACCTATTATTTTTCAAGAAGCAAAAAATCGTGAAGATTTCAATGTAGTAAATGACACAATTGATGAATTATTATCTGGTCCATTAAAAGAAAGTTATATTGAAGACCCAATTAAACGGAGTGTTTGTATTGGATTATATGAAAGAGGTAGAATAGTTGAGTTTAATGAAGATGGTTATTTTTATGCTCGTAGAAGAGACCAATTAGGTAAATTGAATGCCATATTAACTAAATGGAAATTAGCCCCAGGATTTAAAGTGGAGGTAGAATAATGATAACAATTACAGAAAAGAGAATTTCCAAGATGATGAAAATATTAGATGATCCAAAAGTTAGAATTTATGGTTATAGAGACCTAATAAATGACTTTAAAAATGAAAACATTACAGTAAATTCATGGAGATCAATATTTGATTATTTAAAAAAAGAAAAAATGATAACTATTAGAGAAAAAACAATTGGTTTGCGAAATGTAAATGCTCATTATTTGGATAATAAATACAAAAATCAATATAATATTACTCTAATTATTCCTTTGAGACATAAAGAATATGCAATTGAAATATTGAATAAGGTTAAAAACATAAAAATAGAATGGTGCGGTAAAAAATTATTTCCATTAACATTAAGTGATAATATGTTACCTTCAATAGAATCCTCCAGAGAGAAGAAAGCTCTAAAAGCCAGTTATTCTTCAGAGGAATATCAAAAAGAAGGAAATCATCAACACTTTGAAAAAAAAAGTGATAAATTGCTTATTGAAAAAAATATAAAAAATAATTATATTATGCCAAAAAGGTATGAACACGCAGTTAGAGATGTTGATATTGATGATTATAAGAATTTATTAATTAGAGTAATACCTTATATTGTAATACCAGATAAGAAAGAAGATGTATACACGATATTAAAAAGAATAAAACAATTTAGTGGGTATTTTAATGAGATGACCGGTAGAGATCCAGACCCTAGAAAACTTGCTGATGTTTTTGTTGAAATATGCCAAAATTATCCCGAGGTCTTTAAATTAACCAATGATGAGTATATGAAAGACCCTCAAACAACATTAATTGAAATAATTAATAATAAATATCTTCATTTATTGAAATTATTTCCTGCTGGGCAATGGTATTATGAATTTCAATTACTTGGTAAGGGGGATTTTATTTTTCCAAATATTTTAATTGAAAAAACAATAGAGGAATTCAATAAATATGAAAAACTAATTCGAGATTCACTTTCTAAGTCAAATATTTACCCTGAATTAGTTATTCTTATTGCACATAGTGCAATTTATCCAGAATGGGTATTTGGTAAGTTCCGTGCTAATAAAGAGATTGAAAAAATTAATAATATATTAGCTCAAGAAGGTTATATGCTAGATAAAAGGGAGAATGGAATTTACGGATTAGTAATGATAAAACAAAAAACAAAAGAAAAAGAATTTAAAATTAATCTAGTTGATTCATATTGGATAAGAGTTTTAGAAGAACTACAAATAGAATGGATTGAAAAAATAAACAAAATTCAAAAAAGATCATTACTCTCCCCATTCCATAGTGAAATAATAGCTAAAATAATTCAAAATTTACCTAAAATAAATGGAAAATCAAAAACAGAAGCTTTCATTTTTCTTAAAAAAATTACAAATGCTAGTGATTCAACAATAAAGGGTTATCTTTATATTTTAAGGACTATTAATTTGATAATTATTAAACATGGAAAACCAATATTAATAACAAAAAAAGGAGATTCAATTACTAAATTATCAAATCAATATAAAATTAATGAAATTAAAGAAATTATTATGAAAAGAATAATTAAAAATAAATCTGAGAAAAAATAACGATTGAAAATATAAATATAACGCCCACGTAGCATAACAGGAAAGTGCCTAACCATTCCTAAGGTTATGTATGCAGGTTCAAATCCTGCCGTGGGCATTTATTTATTGGTGATTATATGAGGATATGTTATATCTAAATTAAATAATTTTCCTGAAGAGAAGAGTGAAAGTAAAAACTACATTCAAATTCTTGGCCGATCCTACGGCTTACCGATCTTACATCAATCCAATTTGTTTGATTTCCCCGATTCACCCCCTATTAAACCCAATGAGTGTCTTATTAACCACGAAACCCCCCCAATTAGGGAAACATTTAAGTACCTACAACCCCTTATAGGTACTGATAAGGGTCTATTAGACCTCATGGAGGAAATACCCCATGGAAATAAGACTAGAAAATGTAAAAACTGTGATAGAAAAAGAAATATCACCCGATGGCCGGATCTACGGTCTAAAGGAATATACTGGTCTAGTAACGAAGGTTTGCATAATGGAAGAAGCAATAACCAAACCCAAAAACAAGAGCTAAATATAAGTGACCCGTGGGATGATAGAACCACCCCACAGGTCGGGAGGCTCGATAGTATGAATATCGAACCCCAGACAGAGATAATGGATTTAGGAATTTATAATACTTTCCAATGGTCAGTGGTGGCTACTGAGCTGACACCTGGAGATAGTAGCACAGAAATTGCCCGAAAAGAAAAGAATTGGTATAATCCTAACACAGATAGAAGCATCCGACCAGGGAAGTTTCTAAGTCATTTTGAGGTGGATTATAAGGTTCAGGGATATAACCCCAAGTCTGGGCATTTTCATTACCCTATCGAACCGATGTTAAAACTGATAGCTTTTAAAAGGTTAATGGGTATTAGATGGAACAAAGTATTGGCTGAGAGATTGAAGAACAATGTACACGGTTGTTCTGAATTATTGGGATTTGGTGATAAGACCCCATCAAGAATCTCAATCGGCAGGTTTTTCAATGATTATCTTGGGGTTGACGGCCATTGGGATTTTTTTGACAAGTTGGTGATAAGATTGAAAAGAAAGATGGATGATCGAGGCATAACTTTTGGCGTACGTGTTGGTGTGGACTCTACGCCATTGCCAGTCATGAGAAAAGATGAGACTGGCGAAGTGAACGGCCACTATTATGATAAGTATGGTATCTTCAAAATGATAAAAGTGCATATTTTGACCTGTCTTGACACTGGAATACCGATAGGTATAGTATTTTCAGGCGCTAATTGGAATAGCTCACAACATCGTGCACCCTTTTAGTTTTAAAATTAAGGCTCATAACATCGGTAACCCTTAAAATGACTGGCTATTTCTTGATGCTTCCTTGGTGAAGTATCATGGAATATACAATTAAAGAAGAGGA
>JAEHCK010000266.1 GCA_020696345.1 Thermoplasmata archaeon
ATTTATGATCTTACTACCATTAGGTGCAGACTTAGGTACTGGTTGTTTCCCAGAGGCATCAGTCCAGCCGCCGCCAGGATTGGAAAAATTTTGACTTAGATAATCATCAGCGGATTTTTCAGAAGGAAACGGGCCGAATAGATCGGCTTCATGTTGTTCACCATATTCCCTATCTGCTAATTCCAAATACCACTTTCCATTCTTCGCTTTATAGACCGCAGAATGTCGTGACATCGACTCGTTCATACCCTTGATTTTAGTTCTGTATATTTTAAAAATCCATTCTTTGTCTTTATCAGATATTTGTCCCTTACCTCTATTATATCTACTATCTATTTTTTGTACCTTTAATTGAATTGATTTGTCCAAGTGATTGGAACTTATAAGGGCACTTAAATTTTGATCAAGTGTATCAGTTGTGTTTATGTTTCTAACTTCTTTTATATAGTCTTTGAATTTCATAATTACCCCTAAGCGTGAACGGCTCTTTTCAGCCGTTTAGCAAGTTCTTTGTACAAAGTGTCGTAATATAACTTTGCCATTTGACTTCCGACCACATCATCCGGCCAACCACCAAAATATTCTTTTGCCTTATATTGTATGTCATCGAGTATATCCTCTGCGGTTGATATAGCACCATCCATGATTTTCTTCTTTTCGGCATTCGCTTTAGCCTCAGCGATATAATCTTGAAGTTTCATTTAAAACACCTTTATCTTTCTGGCTTTCTCTACTGACGCTTCTAACTGATCAATTGCCTGCGCGACAATTTCTATCTGTTTGCCGATACCGTTAATGTGTTTTTGACTTTTATTATAAAAGAAAGCACTCTCTGACGGACTAATAAAATCCAGACCAATATTACCTAACTTTCGTAGTCTGTCTTGAAGTGCATCTCTGGCACCCCACGGATCGTCCTGCCAAAATTTATTAAAATTCTTCGGAATTCCCATTCCTGCTTCCTTTATTAAACTTTTGTCTCCCAATATATGTGTCATAGTTTAAATATCCTCGACTTGATAAGTCTTCCCTCGTTTTTCGGTTTTTTCTTTTTCGCCGCTAAGTTTTGTTTCTGAGCTTGTTTATCATTCGCCCGGGCTTTTTCGTCATCCTTCTGATCTTCCTCTTTGCCCTGCGCTGTGTCTTCCTCGTCACGGTCTTTATCGGCTTGTTTTTCATCCGCCTCGCGGTCTTTCTCAGGTTCACGAGGCTGTTCAGATGGTTCAGGATCATCATGTGTACCGGGATCATCTTTCTCCATACTACCGTCATCTTTCGCCGGCGGCGGGTCAGGCGCGGCAGTTTCATCGCCTACGTTTTCCCATTTTTCGAGTTTATCATTCAGGTCTGCCATCATTGCTTCTTTTGCCTCGTCATCAGCAGTCTGACCTCGTAATTGTTTTATGGCATCCAGCAACCGGGACTTACGGTCAGCAACTGCTTCATCGTCATACTTTTTTCCTACTTCTGGTTCATCTATACTCAATGCATCTTGAACAGATGTCTCTTTTAGAAATTGTTTAAATCGACTTTCATTAGTCTTTTTCCTTTTCGATTTATCCTTTAACTTTTTTTCCGCTTCATCTCTGGCAACCTTATCGGCAATAAATTTCAATTGTTTCTTGTTCATCATTTCGTATAGTCTCATACCAAACTCCTTATGTATTCATCTATCAATTTCTGATCTTCAATATTGTTATCCATGATCCAATCGGTTGTCTGTTTGATTATCCCGCCGACCTTTTTCCCTGGCTTCAAACCAGTGATGTTCATAACATGATTACCATCAACTAATTTCAATTGTTTGTTGACCGTTACCATACCGAATTTGTCTTTGACAGCAATCGCCTTATCAACTATTTTTTCGAACTCACCGGCGTGCATGAATGTTTCACCGCGGGCATACTCATCTGCCTTAGCGACCGCCACCAAAACGTCCCAGTTGTCATCATTTACCAGACGGGCGATCTTCGATGCTTTCATACCTAAGATGTTATGAAACTTCATATGATTACCGACAGCAAACAACAATGCCTCTTTATCTTTGGTACTCATTTTCAACCGTTTGGCAAGGTCTTTGACCAGTGACACACTGGCTTTCGCATGACCTAAATATTTCGGGAGACCTTCCTCCTGACTAAACGTCACACCTTTAC
>JAEHCK010000009.1 GCA_020696345.1 Thermoplasmata archaeon
ACGACCTCATATTCTGACGCGCCGCCGCCAATATTGGAATCCAGTTCACAAATAGCCGGTGCAGATAACTCTTCTTCAGCTAGTTTTATCGACCATTTCAAAGAACCGGCTTTGGCACGTGAGTTCTCGCCAGTATCAGTATTAATGGGCTCTCTTACATCTGGATCGGGTAATACCTGATCATTGGGTAATGCATCAGGTTTGACATTACCGTTATCTGTCATTACAAAAGAATTCACAACACCTACAATTAATCCTGCCACTAGCAATATCACTATTCCGCAGGCTAATAATAATTTTGGTTTTTCGATTTTGATAGCTACCATATTTATCACCAATCTACCATATTCCAAAATCCTTTATATAAATATATTGGTATACACCTTTAATTGATTTATAAACGTTCTGGTTTTCAAACGCTCTGATTTTCAAAATAAAAGATGATAGAATTCGAAAGCGAGATCAATATAATTAATTTATAACCGCTTTGATCGCATCTTCGAGAATATCAAAACCTCTATGCAATTGATCCTCAGGTATGTTTAGTGGTGGGATATATCTAATGCCTGATTTGCCGCAGGGTAATAATAATAACCCGCGTTTATATGCCTCTTCAACAATTGCGTTTCTCTCTTGAACAGCATATTCTTTTGTCTTACGATCCTTTACCAGTTCTGTTGCTGTCATTAAACCAAGACCGCGTACATCGCCAATTATTTCATATTTATCATAAAGCTCGAACAACCGTTTCATTGCCAGTTTGCCTAATTTCTCGGCATTTTCAACCAGGTTCTCACTCTCTATCACATCGATAGTGGCCAGTACTGATGCGCAGCATATCAAATTGCCGCCGTAAGTATTCGAATGTGCACCAGGGTCGCCAAAATCCAGTTCGGCTTTTGCTACAATCGCGCCCACCGGTACACCTGAACCCATACCCTTTGCTATGGTCATGATATCGGGAACAACACCATAGTGTTCACTAGCAAATAGTTTTCCCGTTCGACCGAAACCCGCCTGCACCTCGTCATCAACCATTAAGATGCCGTGCTTTTTCATGATCTTTTCCAGCTCCGGAATGAAGCCCTTTGGCGGCACTATGTACCCGCCTTCGCCCTGGACACATTCATAGAATAATGCGGCAACCTCATCGGGTGGTAAAAACGAAGTGAAATACAATTCATCTAATATTTTAGCACACCACAGATCACAATCAGGATAAGTCAATTTATACGGACAGCGATAACAATATGCGTATGGTATATGTGTGACCCCGGGTATTAGCGGCATGAACCTATTACGCTGCACAATTTTGCTGGCAGTGAGCGAAATCGCACCCATGGTGCGGCCGTGAAACGCCCCTATAAAGGCGATAAATCGCTTACGTTGTGTCGACCAACGGGCACATTTCATCGCAGCCTCCACGGATTCGGCCCCACTATTAACAAAAAAGACCTTTTTATCAAACTCACCAGGGGTTATCTCGGTCAATTTCTTTGCCAATTTGGATTGGGCCTCATAATAATAATCGGTACCTGCAAAGTGCATCACCTTCTCAACTTGTTCCTTGATCGCTGCAACCACCGTCGGTGGGCAATGGCCAAGATTGGTCACGCTTGCACCGCATGTAAAATCCAAATATGTGTTCCCATCCACGTCTTCCACTAGTGCACCTGAGGCGTGGTGAACTGCAATGGGCGAACACTTTGTAGCGGTCATCATGTACTTATTATCCATTTCGATTATTTTTTTTGCTTTCTCACCTGGTGGGGTAATTTTAATTTGCGGCATCTCGGACATGTTATCACCATGATAAAATATATTAGTATTTTCCATATACGACTTTTTATATACAAATAATAAATTAAGAACCTACATTAACAAACTCAAACGGGCAGTAATAACTATCAAGATTAAAACTATTTCTATCGTTATTATTATTTTTGTTTCATCTCCCAATTTTCATAGTATAAAGAAATAGAGAATGGTAAGTGATTGAATAGTGTTTGTTGAGAGATAGTCCACCGGTCTGCCAGTCCACTGGTCTATCGGTCTGCCGGTCTATCAGTCAATTAGTCACAAGTTCCTAGATGCTAGTTGCTAGTTGACCAGCCGACCACTCGTGATCAGAACTTTTAACTTTTCAAATTTAACTTTAAAAAAAAAATGCGTTATTTATTAATCGTTTTGCGCAGCATTTTTTTACGTGTTTTGGGATGATTTTGTTTTAAAATTATTAAATTATTGGATTTAAGTATCTTTAAAAATGCCGCCAACCGCGGATATAAAGGCTCAACCGAATCGCCAAATTGTATTTTCAACATATCACCAATCTCAAGAACATTCAATTTTCCGTCGAATAACCGCCAAACTGCGGTACTATACTCATCCAGATTGATGTTAAAAGTTTGTTTGATCTTCAGTTTTTCTCCGAGTGAGCTTCCCAGCTTTGTATCAAACCTGGGTTTTAAAAGTTTTACAAGCTCTTTGTTATCTTTTTGCTGCGTCCATTTACAGTTACGAGCAGGTATCATATCTAGTAAGTTATTTTCTTTTTTTTTCTTACTTCTTTCGACCGACGCTCTTGACATAATTGAAAGTATCTCCAATCATTCCTTTAATAACCAATTTAAGCTGAATAAAACTCATGGATTTCAGCATCTCTCTCAACAAGACATAAACAAGTAATATTATCAGGTATGAAAATACCAATGCCCCTGGCCATAATGCGGCTTCACCGATCAAGGATAGGTCAATACCGCCAATGACGATCGCCGCGATCATGACCCCGAGGATCGCCTCGCCCGCGATCAACCCGGACGCGAAAAGTATACCACGATTACCGAGCATTTTCTTCAGTTTCGATATCCGGTCAGTGCATTCCTCGGAGCTGAGATCTTCCTCCTTTTTATCAATGAATTCCACCTTTTTGGTTGCAAACTCATCGGTTCCGAATTTCAATATACCCCCGATCATGATCGGTAATGTCAGAGTAAAGGGCAGATATATTCCGATGGCTACGGCCATGACCGGAAGGTCCATATATATCAATATCAACGCAATTACAACGCCTAATACGAAAAATGTCCAATTCATCTCACCGAGGAAAATACCACGAGCAATACTGGCCATCACATATGCTTGGGGCGCCGGTAGATTTGGCGAACCAATCTCATAAACCGTATGCAGCGCCACAACAACGAATGGAACGGTTAGAGCCGCCGCAGCCACACCAAGAAATCGAGCGATCTGGAGATTATATGGTGTTGCACCCAACAGTTGACCGGTTTTGAGCTCCTGCATGGAATCGCCGGCTATTGCGGCCGAACAGCATACTACCGCACCGACGATGATCGTGGCGGTCATACCCATGTTAGCATCCGCACCCAGAATAAGCAGTAGAATTGCGGTAAAAAGCAATGTGGCAACAGTTACACCCGAGATGGGATTGTTCGAGCTGCCAACTACGCCTGCCAGGTATGCTGCGATCGATGTAAAAAAGAATGTAAATATCAGCATCATCACCGTTGCGACAAGTGTTATTAACAAGTCATTTGTAACATAAAAATATAATAGACCCATTATAACTGCGATCACTGCAAAATACCAGTATTTGAGCTTGAGGTCATGTTCGGTCCTAATTGGTTTTGGCGCATCAGGGCCTTCGTCATCACCACTTCCAAAACCTTCCTTTAGACCTTGAACGATGGCTTTACGCATTTTTATCAAAGTATAAATTCCACCGGTTACGATCGCACCTATCCCTACATACATGGTGTACTCGAACCATATCTGGTAAACGCCTCCAAGATATGGGCCCATTGTATCGATGTAATCGCCTGAGGTGGGCCAGCCAATAAAAACACCCACCAGTGGTATGAGTATGACCCAGCCGATCAAACCGCCCATAAATACTAATGATGCAATTCTATGGCCAAGAATTATCCCCACACCCAAAAGAGCAGGTGATAAATTCAAACCACCAAAAAACCTGGCTCGGCCGGTTCCTGCAACGCCCTCGATCTTTTCTTTCCAGAGATTAAGCCCGAATTCCGAACTCGATAATTTGAATATACTTCCAATGATCAGTGCGGAAAAGATGTAGAACATACCACCCGTGCTTGCCTGCTCGGAGTCGTCTTTTGGCATGATGGTTTTTAGTACCTCGGCAGAAGCTACACCCTCGGGATATGGAAGTTTAAGGTCCTCGATCATAACCTTGCGCATTGGAATTGTGAACAGAATACCAAGAAACCCGCCGAGTAAAGCCACAACGATGATGATCCCGATGTTATCCATCAGGTTTGCCCAACCCGCGGCGCCGGCAGTGTATTTACTATATAATATGAGCAATGCGGGTATTGTAAAAATAATACCGGCAGCCAATGCCTCACCGGCAACTGCAATGGCTTTGGAAATATTGATCTCTAGAATAGTTCCGCGCATGAATTTCAGGATCGCGATTGACATGACCATTGCGGGTATTGTGGCGGAGACCGTCATACCAACATACAGACCCAGATATGCATTCGCAGCGCCCATCACTACCGCTAAAATTACGCCTATTATAATGACACGGACAGTCATTTCCGCCATGTAGTTATCTGCGGGTATGTACGGTTCGAATTCTTTGTCATTATCTACCATTTTCGTTCTCCAAAACTCAATGTTCTTTGTGTTTATGTTTAATTATTCGTATGGAATTCATATTTGAAAGTAAGTGTCCAATCATTACCGTTATCTTCGATAATCAATACACCCGCATTAGGTCTACTAAGTGTCTGGTCACCACAATTACCGCAGTGGATATTGATCTTCCATTCACCAAGTGCGGAACTTTGTTCTATTCCTTCCTCGGGTACTTTTATTATCTCTATTATCTGGCCTGCGGCACCGATTGCATTGAAATCGCCAATCGAGCCAATTTCCGCATCCCAAGGTGTATATACCGTGAAGTTGAATTCGTCTGGCTGGTTCTCAAAATTACTATAATCCGGTGCTTCATCTAACCAACGTAGCTCAATAGTCACCTGTGTCACATAAGATTCCGTGATATTAAAAATCTCAATCTGGTCGCTTTGTTCTGTGCTCGAGCCCCTACGACTCCCTTCTGATATCGTTTGTAAAGGCCAATCTCGAAAATCTTCAACACCATTTTCAACATCTTCTGTGATCTTGGGTGAGCCGCCAAGGGCTGCCCCGATCAACGCCACTAATAACATTATAATGCCAAGTGATACTATTATCCTGTCATTTCTGTGCATATTACCACTTAAACCACATGAAAACACATGAAGGTGTTGGGGATATATTTGTTAAGATAATTAATTTTTCTCTGCATTAAAGAGAGAATTCCATCTGTCTACTGACTCGTGGTATAGGAATTCTCTTTTATTAGTATAACTTTCTATAGTAAGTTTGAAAGTAAAATATTGCCATAGAAAATTTGAAAATTAAGTATTATTGGAAAAATTTATTTCATTAGGTTCATGTGTATGTTAAAATTTTACGTCGCTTTTTCCATAATAATAGACTTCTAAGTATTAAAATAATAACGATAGGTGATATCAGCTATTAAAAAATGTATTACAAAGCCAATTAATAAAATTATCACTGGATTCATTTAATCATGCTCAATATTTTAAACAATTTTCCTTATTCTTATTAATCAGCTTCATGTCTGATGTCCATACAAGTTTCCAAATCGTCACCAATATCCTTATCTAATTCTTTGGTTTTAATGTATAATTCTCTCAGTGCTACTATTAAACAATAATGGCTTTTTTCACGATATCCTTTATTTAAAACCAAAGCTTTCGCACTATGGAACATTGAATAATAGGCTTGTACTGAAGCCCATTTTGAATCGTCTTTCAATAAGCTCTCATCTGCCATTTTCAGATCATACTCAGCATTTGTTATTTCTTTATCTATCATTTCTTTTGTAGGGATGATTTTAACAATTCTTCTTTGTTCTAAACATTTTTGGAATTCATTCATTGGTATCACGCCAGAGTATGATCCCTTTATTGATCTCATTGTAAAATGCCGGATCTTTGTCTTTTAATTTTATAAAGTCATGGGGTAATAATGTTATTGACTTCAGTTCTCTATCATTAATATATCTATGTTTTAATTTTTGATTGATCTCTTTAACATTCTCCGTAATTATTAAAAGATCGATATCACTCTCTATACTGTCTTCCCCAGTAGCGCAACTTCCATATAAAATTATTTTTTTACATTCAGGAAATATTTCATTTATTTCCAGATTTAATTCTTGAATATTTATAAAAACTTTAAAATATTTTATTGCTGGGTTTTTCTCCTTTATTCTATAATATAAATTCCTTCCACTTATTTGCTTATCTATCAATCCCATTTCAAATAAAGTCTTTAACACCTTATGGCATCCACCTACACTACCGTTAATTTTTCTAGCGATCTCTCTTACATAATACTGTTTGTCTGGAGACCTTGATAAATAAGTTAAAACCATGAGGCCTAAAGGGCTTAGGTTCACTTTTTCGGACATATGTTCATTATTTCGAACCATGGGCCTAAATACATTTTCTCCATTATAAACCTAATGGTAAAAAAAAAATCTCCCTATGATTGTCTCTTTATATGCTGTGTTGCATAATAAAATAATATTTCTTTCTTTGAAGTCTCTTTAAGTTCAGTCCCCCGAAGGTTTTATTAAATTTAATTTAGTTACAATAGTTTTACGAATATTGTCATCTTTTAATTACATTTCTCTTTTTTTGTTCTTTTTGTTCAAACACCAACCGATCGAGTAGATCCTTTACCTCTCTATCTGGTTTCAGTTTAACTGACTTGCGCAGACAGCGTATGGCGTTATTATGAGATCTCATGTGGCTCAATACACTACCTTTTCTGCTCCAGATATCTGCCTGGTCAGAATCGAACTTCAATGCCCTATTGTAGTTATTAATGGCCTCTTCCAATTTGCCTTGTTGAACTAATACGTCCGCTTTGCCTTTGAATGCATCGACCAATTCCGGGTTCAAACCAACTGCTTTATCATAACATTTTATTGCATCGTTGAGCTTGTTCAAATGCGCCAGCAGGTCACCTTTTAAATTCCAAGCTATATCATACTCGGGGTTAAGCTTCAATGCTTTATCATAACAATTGAGTGCCGATCTAAATTTATCTTGGAACACTAATGACGAGCCCTTATTAACCCAAGCAACCTCATATTTTGGTTCTATCCGCAATGCGGTTTCATAGCATTTTACTGCATCTTCATGGCGATTCAAGTTATCTAGGGCAACACCCTTATTATTTAGCGTGATCTCGTTAATTTGGCCGATATCAATTACTTTATTATAACACCCCAATGCCTTTTCCGGTTCCCCTAAAATATGATACAGCTCCCCTTTATCGTTCCAGACCTCGGCATACTTTGGCTGATATTTTAAAGCCTTGTCATAACATTCCAATGCTTTTTTATATTTACCCAGATACCGTAATGTATTACCCTTATCATACCATGCCAAGTCGAACTTCGGATTAATATCAAGTGCCCGGTCATAACTCTTCAAAGCCTCTGCATGCTCTTCCAATGCGTCCAGAGTTACACCCAAGTTGTTCCACAATAACTCGTCACCCGGGTTTTGTTCAAGTGCCTTTTTAAAATATTTTTTTGCAGCCTGAAAGTCACCTTCCATATAATGATTAATACCAATTTCACCTGGGTCATTATTTGTATTGACCTTTTCAGAATCATTGTTAATTATTTTAGGATCGGGTTTCATTATATTACTTTCCCTATGTTCAAGGCGCAGCTTGAAAAATATATCACATTCAAATATAATGGTTATATATTTGTTCTTCTCGAAGGATCTTGTTCAATTCTTTATTGAATTCAGCTTCAACATTTTTTGCATAGCTGGACCTATTTTGGCGTAATAAATCTGTCAGTTGATCGGTTGCTTGCTGCGAATATTTACCAATACCCAACGCAATTATTAGATTCTTGGAATCCGGATACATCTCATGGATCAGCAGGTCCGTGCCGGTGCTCATCAGTTCCTCGATCTCATCGTTTAGGTTTCGTTTAACTGCTTTTCCAACGCCAAGCGGTACCACCGGATTCTTCCATTCGGTTTTCAATTGCCATAATTTCTTGTCGTCGTGTGCGATAAATGTATTGATATGTTGATCTTTGTCTTTACCTCGTAATATCCGCCAGTTATTCGGGTCTTTATCATATTCTATCTTGACCTCTGTCATCAACTCAGATATACGTTGCACCTTCAACACTAGCCTCTAAAAATTATATATTGAAAGAGAAATGGCTAACATATTATATAAACAATTTTCCTGTAACGTCTATTATAAACCCAAAGGAAAAGGTAAAAGCTAAAAGTTAAATCTTAAAAGTTAAAAGTTCTGATCACTTTTAGCTTTTTACTTTTAGCTTTTTACTTTAAAAAAAATGTATCAATCATTATCCTTTTTGCGAAACATTTTTTTATTTTTCCTTTTGTACTTGAAATATTCTTGAGAGATCAATATGATCAATATTATCACCAAGATGACCGGACACATCAATATTACCAGAGCCGGAAGCGGATCTTCCAGTGCGCCTTTGATCTCGAACATGATCGTAACCTCATCCGATAAATTACCATCGGAAACCGTAATTGTCACATGGTGAACACCTATTTGGCCCTCTTTAGGTTTAAATCTGATATGTCCCGTGGTTGGATCTATTTCAAATAGATCAGAATCGTCGGTGAATCTTAAAGTATCATTATCATTATCCTCATCGCGTGCCGTTATCCAAACCTCAAATGTCTCACCTGTAGTAATTATAAAGTGATGATCATCCACCAGCAGTTCGGGTGGGTCATTCACATTCAAGATCTCAAATGTTACATCACGCCAGGAACGGTTGTGCTGGTTATGGCCGTCATACACGGTAAAATTGATATTATGGGTCCCCACATCCGAATTTCCGGGAATAAATTGCAGCCTACCGGTTATTGGATCGATCTGGAACAGTTTGGTCTCTGCACCAAATCGTAGATCACCTGTATCATCATCTTTATCATAAGCAACGGCAGTGATATCCACAAATATATCTTCCAAAACAGAAATGTGATCCACGGTAACTGTCACATTATCGCTTTGAACTACCCAATCCATGGTATCGTTGATGACCGGTGCGTCATTCACCGGTTGGACAAAAATATTAAGATCGTCGAAATCGAACGAGGTACCGTCAAACACACCAAATACCACAGCCACCGTACCATTCCAATCTGCCGGTGGGTAAAAAGACACAAGAGTGTTATTTATTGTGATATTGAAATCGGGATCACTTATACTGGAAATAAAAAACTGAAGTTCATTTGTATCCATATCCCAGGTAAATTGTGACAGGTCTAGTTCATCCAAAGCAATAGTATCCTCGTCAATTATCATATCGGGCAGGTTAATGATTATCGGGGGTGTGTTCTCTATTAACATGGATTGGACTATATTATTTGATTCGTCGAACTCAAATATTTCCTCATATGGATCGATAAATATTATGATATTATGTGAGCCTGCCTCCAAAGTCCAATTCACGCTCAGGTTTCTATATTCACCCATGCGTAGTTTCTTGATGATCTTGGTTTGATCGATCATGTTTTCCGGAGAGATCGCATCAAAATAACAATTCACTTTCAGATCCGAGATATCTGAGGTGCCATTATTGAAGATCCTAAATGATATATTTACGGTGGCCTCTGGCGGGACAGGATTTTTATCAAAGTTCAGATCTTCTACTTTAATTGACAGATCCTCTTGACCCTCCACTCTTACCGTACCCTGATGGTACAAATAATTATGCGCAGTTACTGTTAAATGATATATGGTCGGCTCCGTTATGGTCATGTCAAACTTTGCATTTCCAAATTGATCTGTCCTGGTGACGAGATAATCGTTCTCGCCGGTCAAGCACACATCCGCATCATAAACCGGTTCGCCAGTGGTATTATCCAGCACTTTTATAGTAAATTCCGATCTTCTATATACAGGTGAGAATTTGGTATTATATTCAACTTTAAGTTTATCCGGACTTTTAGTATAAATTGGAATTTCCGGGTCGCCCAATAGATTATATGCGAACTGGTTGACACGATAAAGTTTATAATAAGTTTGCTCTGTGTGGGGATTTTCCAAACTTGTATAATGCAGATAATAGTCAGCTTTCAGATCATATAATATCTCTCCCGGTCTGAACCGACCAGCACCGTTAAAGAATCTGTACCAGAACTCTGCATTCAGCCACCAGTTTCCAAATGAAGATTCCTTACCATCCTCAAGAAATTCCAATCTGTACGTGTCCGCCGTTGCACCAATGAATCCGATCGCACCGCCATCACCAGATGATATCAAATACTCAAGGTTTGAATCATCGGTCTCGGAAAAGTTGCCTGAGGTACAGGAAGAAGAATATACCAATGGTAACTTGAACCCGTTTTCCACATTTGTTGCCATGTCATGGTTGAAAAAGAAATCGAAAGAATTGCCAGTACCATCTTTGCCGTTGTAATGTAATACACCATTATCGTTGCCATGTGAGACCAAATTCACAACAGACGCACCATCATTATATGCGCTTAAAAAGTTACTGGCATTTAATGTATCATTCTTTCTGGAATAATCCCCACCCTGAATTCTGTCATAATCCAGAAATGTGACATCTTGCATCTGAGGTGGTATATAATCCCAGATCTTCCTGATCACTTCATACGCGTTATCCTTATACCAATTATACCCTTCATCAACATTTTGAGTGTAGGGATTATCTAAAATATTGGGTCTATCCATGAGTGCGCCAATGAGCATCATTTTATTGAGCCAATCGCCAATAGGTGGATCTTTCTCATAGGTCAAGATATTATTTACGGCATTTTCTGCCTCAAGTATGTTCCCCACAGGTATTCGACCTACATATAACTCGGGCACGAAATCCTCCTCACCACTTTCACCGTATACGTAATTAGAATTATTGTCCCAGGTTGAATCCAGTGCAGAATAATAATAATCAGAATAGCAAAAGTTGTTTATATTTTCCAACCCAGCTCCGGTGGAAGCATTATTTGTTAGAAGCAATCGCGATGGGATTATTTCCGAGTCGCCAACCAGAAGCAGCCATTTTAGATTGGGTGTATTATTGTAATAATCCCTAAGAAACATATGTATCTTGGCTGCAAGATCGTGGCCGAAATATGTCGAATTAATTCCGTTGGAGCCATCTAATACCGCTATAGAAGTATAAACGCCCTTTTGTGTCTTCCAGGCCGCTAATGGCTCAACTATAGATAAAAACTCGGTAGGTGTAATTATCAGATACTGGGTCTTTGTATCTATCCCATCTGGGTCTGCCCTGCCGTTGTAACTGATTTGGATGATCGGCAGATCAGAGATCATCGAATAATTATTTGAGTTTGAGGCTGCTTCATTTATTCCGGCATGACCGACCAATTGAAGAAAAATGGTGGTTATAAGTAAAATAGAAATTAGAAAAACACCGACCTGAAAACTTCGCTTGGTACAAGTTGCTTTAGTCTGTATAGTTGATGAATGAGCTATCGATGATAACTGTTCTACCATTTGACCAAACCTTTCAATAACACCTAAATATGAACTCAGGTATATAATTGATTTTTGGTACATATTTCGAAAATAAGTAGAATAGGGGAACGGTAGATAAAAAAAAAAAATACCGATGCAGCAATACAACAATACTTTGAATATTACTGCAAGATCGGTATATGTATATATTTGATATTACGGAAAAAAAGCTCAAATTCTATTAATTATTCAGAATTTGAGTGATGTTCGTAACGTCTTTGTTGCCTTCGATCAACTCATATATCTTATCAAGCCTTATGACCATTGCAACATATTCCTGACCATCTTGGGTCTGGTAGCGCTCAGCTTTGCCGAATGCTTCAGCATTTATACTGATCTTAAGTGCTTTGCCGCTATTGCTCCGACGAACATAGCCTAACAATTCAGATTTTACCATTTATTTCACCTCCGTTCGTTTTCATTTTCACGCCGCCGTAACGGATTTCGGCGACATATCGTTGTTGTCTTTGAATATATTAGTAATTATATATTGGAGATCATTGAAAGTATTACCCGGAATTATCAACATGGGTGAAATTGAAAGTATTATTTAATTTGCCTCATTTCCAATTATTTGATAATTTGTAGATTTCATGATAATTTGATTGGATGGCGATTCCTTGATAATTTGAGGGGATATCGATTACTTGATAATTTGATGGGATGTCGATTTCTTGATCAATCCAGCATCAATTCATCAAATTATCATCCCATCATTATTTTTTTGCGAAACGTTTTTTTTTACCTATTAACTTATATTTTTAAAGAGATATCATGTATAGCGAATATTATGAAAGCATTAGATATTGTTCAACCTACCATAAAAGAAAAATTTCAGGATCATCCCAACTTCTACAGGGTCTACATGGAAGAGAATAAGTTAAAGATCGCATTTTCAGACATGGTAATGGCCGTCACATCCATGGCGTGGGATATTTATTTTGTTGAGATCCTGCATCGGAAGAACCCTACCGAAACCTCACTAGCGTATGCAAAAGTATGTAAAAATAGGGTGGAACTTTTTTCATTTTTAAAAAAAGCACGCGATGCATATGAAAAACCGAATATAACAAAACCTGAAGAAAGGATCGGATTCAAGGTCGATATAAAACATATTTTGGAAGAGCGCTTTAAAGAACATCCGAAATTTGTAAAGATCTTCTCTGGTTATGAAAAATTATTTATCGTTTTTCAGGATATATTAATTCTCGTGGAACCAATTGGCGGTAGTTTCTATAATTGGGAATTGTTCGAGCGTGAAGGCGAGCTCGAGGTAAAACATAGAGCTATCGGTGTTAAGATCGGGTTTGAAAAAATTGTGGATATCCTATTTGATCTGCGAGAAAAAAGTGATAAAAGCGGTTGAATTTATCTCAATTATTAATGAATGGTGGAATAATGGGTGTTGAAGTATAGGTCATTCGGTCTATCGGTCAATCGGTCTATCAGTCTACTAGTCAACCAGGTGACTAACTGACCAGGTGACTAACTGACCAGCCGACTAGCCGACCAGCTGACGAAACCTATATTAATGATGAATTAAAAATATCAGGTTATATCGGCAAAGTTTTATACATAAATTAATATGATTGGTTTAATTCACAAAATTCAAATAACTTGAATAATAATGAATATCCAAGGGTATGATCATGACATTGATGAAAGATGCAAAAGCCGGTTTAACCGAAGACCTTGAAAAGATCGCAAAAATGGAGGGGGTGGACCCTGAAAAGTTGCGTAGATCTGTCGCGGAAGGCCGTGTAGTCGTACCCTTAAACCCCATACATGCACCCAGACTAGTGGGCATAGGTTCCGGGCTAAGGGTGAAGATCAATGTGAACATAGGCACATCACCCGACCATATCGATCAGGAAGAAGAATTGGAAAAGACCAAGATCGCAATAGAATTTGGGGCGGATACAATAATGGATCTGTCCATTGGCGGCGATATAGACCAGATAAGGCGGGCGATCCTCAAAACAATTGATGTGCCCTTGGGAACGGTCCCGATCTACCAAGCGGGCCTTGAGGTGGCCAAAACCACAAACGGCGCTGTGGTTGATATGACTGAAGACCATATTTTCAATGCCATCGAAAAACATGCGAAAGACGGCGTGGATTTCATGACAGTGCATTGTGGAGTCACCAAAGAAAGTGTTGAACGTCTGAAACGTCAAGGTAGGGTTACTGACGTGGTCAGCCGCGGCGGGTCGTTTCTGATGGCCTGGATTCTACATAACGACAAGGAAAATCCATTATTTGCCAATTTTGATCATTTGCTCGACCTTGCCAGAAAATACGATTTCACGCTTAGTCTTGGTGACGGTTTTCGACCGGGGTGCATTGCTGACGCAACCGACAGACCTCAAATACAGGAATTGATCTTATTAGGTGAACTTGTTGACCGTGCACGAAATGCAGATGTACAGGTTATGGTGGAGGGGCCGGGGCATATCCCATTACACCAGATACAAACCAATGTCCAGATACAAAAAACTACTTGTCATGATGCACCGTTCTATGTTTTGGGCCCACTGGTGACCGATGTTGCCCCAGGATACGATCATATCGTCGGTGCGATCGGCGGAGCACTTGCCGCTTATTATGGTGCGGATTTTCTATGCTATGTCACCCCCAGTGAGCATCTGGCCCTACCCACACTCGATGATGTGCGTGAGGGGACCATTGCCTCGAAGATCGCTGCACATGTTGCTGATATTACCCACGAGATCGATCTTGGGCAGGATTTAGCCGTTTCTAAAGCGCGAAAAAACTTGGATTGGGAGACACAGTTCAAAAATGTTCTCGACCCTGATAAAGCGCAAAGATATAGAACTCGACGGATGTCAACCGAAGATGGGGTATGTTCGATGTGTGGGCGCTTGTGCGCCATTAAAATGGTAAAACAATATCTTGATGATGATAAACCAATGCGCGGAAAAGATACCGAGTAAAGGATCTATATAAATAAATTATAAATAAGACAACGATTTATCGGTACTCCTCCATTAATTAGGTTAGAGCATATCGGGAGGATTATTTTATGGCACTTTTAAACAATAAAGGAACCTACTTTTTCTCTTCGGAATCGGTGACCGAAGGTCATCCGGATAAGATGGCGGATACCATCTCTGATTCGATCTTGGATGCAATTATTGTAAATGATGCAAATTGTCGTGTTGCTTGTGAAACCCTGATCACAACCGGCCTCGCCATGGTAGCGGGTGAGATCACAACAAATTGTTATGTAGATATTCCAAAAATTATACGTAATACGATACGAAAGATCGGCTACGACGACCCTGCAATGGGTTTTGACTGGGAAAGCTGTGCAATAATAGTATCAATTGACGAACAATCACCGGATATTTCGCAAGGTGTATCCGAGGGTAAAGGATTACACAAAGAACAAGGTGCTGGCGACCAAGGGATCATGTTCGGTTATGCCTCTGATGAAACACCGGAATATATGCCATTGCCAATAATTCTAGCACATAAACTTACAAAAAGATTGACCGTCGCAAGGCGTGAGGGGATCATCGATTATATCCGCCCCGACGGCAAATCACAAGTTACGGTCGAGTATCAAAATGGCAGACCATTCCGCGTGGAGACTGTGGTAATTGCAATACAACATAAGGCAGATATCTCACATGAGCAATTGAAAAAAGACATAATCGAAAATGTTATAAAAGAGATCATTCCACCCGAATTAATTGATGATAATACTAATTATTTTGTAAATGAAACAGGTGCCTTTGTGCTGGGTGGTCCACGGGCGGATTGTGGTCTAACTGGTAGAAAGATCATAGTAGACACATATGGCGGTGTTGGTTCTCATGGCGGCGGTGCATTTTCCGGAAAGGATCCATCTAAGGTAGACCGTTCGGGCTCATATATGGCACGATATATTGCAAAAAACATAGTTGCTGCCGGACTAGCAAATGTATGTGAGATCCAGATCGCATATGCGATCGGTGTACCTGAACCTGTATCCATATTGATAAACACCAATAATACGGGTAAGATCCCCGAAGAGACCATCTCACAATTGGTCCGTGAGCACTTCGATTTGCAACCGCACGCGATCATCGAACATTTAGATCTACAACGGCCAATTTTCGCAAAAACCGCGTCGTACGGACATTTTGGCCGCGATGACCCGGATTTCACATGGGAAAGAACCGATAAGGCAGATGCTTTGAAGAAAGCTGCAGGGTTATAATTAGATAATCGAGGTTGTGCGTTTTTATTTTTATTTATCTTGACATTATTAATAAAATTAACTCCAAAGGATTTATATTTCTTGAAAATTATGTGGGGTAGCTATACAACATTAAAATTCGCATATGTCAGGTAGGCTAATTAATGAAACGAATAAAAGTTATAAATGAACCTACAGATCTGGTAACAATGCTTCGGGCGCTTGACACACCAGTTAAACGGGATGTATTCAATGCAGTAGCCAATGAATGGATCACACTTGCATCTATTCAAGATAAATTTGGAAAAGAAGGTGTGGCCGCATTGGCCTTTTTTGAGAAGATGAAATTAGTGGAGTCAATGTGGCAAACAACAGAGGATAATAGACAGGAAAAGGCATTTCATTCATATTACATGTCCTTTCACATCAATACATCGTGTCCTGTGCAAGAGATCTCCGAGATCCTTTCTGTGGCAGTCATGACCGATAAAGATTTCAACAAAATGGAAAAAAGCATAATCGACCTCATTGGTGAACAAGGCATGTTTGCGGGCGATGTATCCGAACAGAAAGAGCTGTCCATAACTATGTTGAAATCACTGGTTAAACGCTCGATCCTTTTGGATTACCGCGGCCATCGTGTTGAGCTGACAAAAAAAGAAGAACGCTGATTGATTATTTCAAATATCAATTATTTTCTTATACCTTTTATTTATTATTCTGAATGAAAGATCTTTGATCGTACAAATTTGAGGTTGATCGATTAATGATTACTGTATTACGAATAGGTCATCGGCCATATCGGGACAAACGGATCACAACACATGTCGGTTTGGTTGCACGTGCGTTTAACGCAGATAATATATTGATTGATACGAAAGATGAGAAATTGGAGAATAACATATTGAGTGTTGTGGACCGTTTTGGAGGTACCTTCCAGGTCGAAACGGGTGTAAATTGGCGGAAAATACTGCACAGCTGGAATGGAAAGATCATTCACTTGACAATGTATGGTGAACATATTGATGAGGTGTTCAACAAGATCACAAAAGGTGTTGATCTGTTAATTGTTGTTGGCTCGGAGAAAGTACGCCGTGAGATCTATGAGATAGCGGATTACAATATCGCAATAGGTCACCAACCACATTCTGAAGTGGCGGCATTGGCACTATTCCTGGATAGATATTTTAAGGGTAGTGAATTGAAAATCGGGTTTAATGGTAAACTTCGAATAGTAGGCAGTCAAAAGGGTAAGATAGTGATCGAGAAGAAAGCATGAAATTAGGTGGCCAATAAGTGAACAATAATACCCAGAGATATCCTAACCGGGAAGAATGTTTAAGGATCCTTGCAGATGCAGGTTGCGATCAACACGTGATCAAACATATATTGGCAGTAACAGATCTGGCCTTGAAGATCGCGGCACACTTCCCAAACGCTGACCGTGAATTGATCGAAGCGGGTGCACTATTACATGACCTAGGCCGCGCACGTACGCAGGGTATAGAACATGGGATAGCAGGAGGTAAACTGGCACGCCAACTCGGGTTGCCAATAACGATCATTAACATAATCGAACGGCACCTTGGTGCGGGCATTCCCGAACATGATGCGGTTTCACTTGGATTGCCGGCTAAAGATCTCATTCCAACCACATTGGAGGAGCGAATAGTAGCACATGCCGATAACCTCTTTATTTCTGATAAGCGTTGCAATATCCAAAGGTCTTTGGAGATCCTTAATAAAAAGGGGTTTACAGAGATGGCGCGGCGGGTCAAACAACTGCATTTAGCCTTGAGCCAAGAAGCGGGGATCGATATTGATGAAATTTGATTTTTAAAATGTCTAACCCAAAAGAAAAGTCAAAATGTAAAAGTAATAAGTAATCAAAACTTTTGACTGGGTAAGAATTCTGAGTTATTTGTAATGCATTTTTTAAGAATTCTTAGTTACAGACAATTTTTTTTATAAAAAATTGTTGTGGTTTAAGATTTAATTTTTTAAATTTGACTTTAAAAAAATTGCATCAATCATTATTCTTTTTGCGAAGCAACTTTTTTGTCCAGGTCAAAGACTTTACCACAACGTAAACAATACTTTGCATCAACTGGGTTAATACTCCTGCATTTAGGGCATCGAAATATTGTTCGATTCTCGGATTTATTAGATCTCGTGCTTGACTTGATAATATCCCTCCAGTCTTTGAACATTTCATTCTTTTGGCAGTTTCTCATCGCTTAACCATTCTTGCCAGCCAAGATCCGGGTTCTTAATTGCAAAATCCAGGTCCTTGATCAACAATTTAGAAACTTGGATAGTAATTGTTTGTAGATCCATTATCTTCTTCAGATCGGGATCAAATATTTTTTTCATATCATTTAACATTTTTTTACCGGACCGCGGTTTACTTGAACGCTTATTTGCATGCTCGCGAATAGTGGGTAGGTATTGATCGTATGATAGGATCCAAGCCCTATTATCGGATTTTAACAACGCTTCAAATAATTGGATCTTTACCGAATTATATTGTTTTAATCCTGGAGCAAATGAACCGTCTTTATTCATTTCACGGTCAAAGATCAGTTTGGTCTTTTTAAGATACTCAAAATATGTCGACCGATACTTGTTTGCAAGGCGCAAATAATCATGGATGGTTTTTTGAAACAGCTCCATCGAGGTTCTGTCATCTTGAAATTTACCTGCAAGATCCATGCGCGCTATTTGACTGATAGGTATGTTTAGATACAATCCTTTCAAACGTTTTATAACATCATTTACGATCGCTTTTAAGGGTATGTAGATCTCTTTCTTTTTTCGCTTGAAATCCGAATCCATAAATATACCATTTTTGAGTTTCAACGCAACCAGTCGATCTAATCCAAAGGAAAAGTCAAAAGGTAAAATGCAAATTGTAAAAGTAACCAGAACTTTTAACTTTTAAGATTTAACTTTTGAAATTTGATTTTAAAAAAATGCGTCAATCATTATTCTTTTTACTAAGCATTTTTTTAATTTTTTAAGCTTTTTCCTAAATACAGCGCTGCGATCACACTAGCCTTTGCAACATTCTCCGGGCAGTATAACCCTTTACCTATCCAAAGCTCGGGATAATAATTGGTTTGGAAATGTTTCTCCAGATATCGCAATCCGTTATTTATTATCGAGCTATCGATCTTTTCAATATTCAGATGATGATGCAATAATGCCAGGACCGAATATGCGGTCTCTTCCATATTGCTTACCTTTTGTCCCCAGGAACCATCATCATTTTGTGTGTTGATCATCCATTCCAAAGCCGGCCCGGACATCGAGTCATCCAGATCACCGATCGCTTCAAGTGCAAGACCGGTACAATAATATGGCGATACATTCCATTTATCGAGCCAATACCCATCATCCTCTCGTGTTTTGTATAAGAATTTCAAGATCTTGTCGATCACCTCATCGCGGCGTGCATAGCCTTTTATGTTATTTAACACACTCAATACTTTTATGTTCACTAATGGTGATGGTGACCGTTCCAAGGGATAACAATTGAAATATTCGTCAGATTCATATTCTTCAAATACCGAAGGATCTAATTTATGGTTGGTTTTATTGAGAATATTAAATACGGTAGTAGTATCATCCAAGTCTCGGAACGAATAAAGCTGTGACATGGATATGCCCGCTTTTGACCATAACTTACCAAGATCCTCCACCTTTTCTAGGAAATGCTTCTTGATCGGCAAGTCAGACTTCATGAAATAGTCGATGACCCAGCCAGTTTCAAAAATATCGAATGGGTATAAGGTCATGGCCGAGCCACCATTAAAATTCAGGACAGTATTAACATAGTTAAGGGCATTTTTATCGTGCATTTTGGTTAACATGAATGCAGTTGCAGCCGGTGAATTACTGATCGACCCATTTATGTTCTGAGCTTTGAGTAATATATTTTCCGTGGCATAATCACCTAGAAATTCGAGAGAATAAGTAATTGTAGTATCATTCGAAGCGATCATCTGGGCAATCGCCATATTCATTTTTTTCTCTTTTATCGGTTCGTAATATTTTTCGCGATATGGTAGATTAAGCCCAAGATTATTAGCCTCGTTCATCAAGGATGGAAATAATAGTTCAAAGCCAACAGTCTCCTGTGGTTCAGTGCGCAGTCGACTTATATTATACCAGATATAATCCTCACCAGATTCTATTCGATCTTTAAATTTATCAGCTTTATGTGTCTTTTTCAGTGAGACTATTGAAGCTAATGTAGAGATCAACCTGTCGTGATAATAATCAACTTCGGCGCCCCAACTGCCATCCGGATTCTGACCGGTGATCACTTCTAACAATGATTTTGAAAATAATGGTTTTTTGGAATGTTTGTTTTCAGGAACCATTGCCGCCCAAGCGGTATCATAGGCTAGGCCACGCATATAACCGTCCTTTAATGATCTTAGTAATTTGATCGCCTCTTGGGTTAAATTGAGCATTATAGTAACCTCAAAGTTATATTAATTCTCATTTCAGGATTTAACTTCCCATCTGGTCTTAAATTTGCCTTTTAGGTTGCGAGCCTAACCCCTGATCCCTAATCGTTTTTTAAGAGTTTATACTTTACTATAATACAAATAATTTTGTATAATTTGTGAAAAAAAATTGACCTCGAAGTGCCCTATCATGTAAGCTCAACTACCATTTTCCCCTTTCCATCAGGATAAACTACGATCTCTTTACCTTCTATAAGATTTAAAAAATGAACGATCTTTGCAGGAATACGTATCGATAGTGAATTTCCTGATCTAACAACTTTAATTTTTTGTGCCAGCCCCCAAATACCTAGCTGTTTTGCCTTTGTCTCCAATTGTTTCATGGCAGTTTCATCAATAAATGACTCGTTGCATTTATCACATACCTCAGCTTTGAATTTACCCAAAGATACCCCAAACATTTCTTCTTCTATAGTACCTTCTTTCAATTTTCCTTTTTCACATACAGGACATTTTTTCATATCTATCACCATCTGGGTGTAACCGTAATAACATAGATGTCGTTTCCAAGTTTTTTGTAAACCACTTCAAAATAAATGTACATAAAATATATTTGATATTTATTGTAATAAAATCGGAGTAAATTGATAATAACCATTTTCATTAAAATAGGCACAGGTAATATTGTTTAATGGTAGGTTTGTGCGTTTGCTCAATGCGAACGAATATAAAATTAGTTGCATCCAGATGGCTTTATCATTGGTAATATTAGGTTTATAATCAAGAATATGTATTTGGTCTTTTCTCATTTGTAAAGAGAGATTTTAGTTTTGAATCGTTTATTAATATTTTTGATGGTTTCTAATTGTGTGTACCCTAAATTATAGGTGGATATCGCATTTAAGATAATGTGATTGGGGTATTGCGAATGTTTCAGGGGTCTCAGGGAAAAATTTCTCCTGCAGAATTTGCAACGGTAGATCTGGGTAATTCCGAATCTATTGTGCCTATTACCGTAATAGATTATTTGTCTATTTCGAGTTTTCATATTAAGATGTGATTGGCATAAAAACGAATTTTAATAGATAGTACAATCGAGGTTATATATTAAATTAACAATCGAGTTTAGATATGATTTGGGATGGAACACTTGAATTTTTATATTTTGTCAGATAGATGAGCAATCGAGTTTTAATATTGAGAAATTAGGTGTTGGACAAGATATTTTGAGAAAGTGGTAAAGGAGGAGAAAAGATGAAATATTAAAGGATGAGTGGTCTTTTGGTAAATTAACTGGTAGTTATGTTTGGAAAATTCTGGGTTTCGTATAACGTTTTCGTTAATCGGTTCTTCGATGTGAGCCGTTGGACGTTTGATGATTTACGATACGAGACTCGACACCGTTTACCGAAACCTATATTAACAAATACTCAATGAAATCAACTCGAATAAAAATCATTTTACTCAGTGTTTTATCTTTTTGAAATTATATAATTTATAATATTATATGATAAAAAATATAAATTATGGGAGATAATATTATATTAATCTCCATCTTAATAAAATATTGAATCCGATCTGTCAAATTAAGCATAAAACATATATAGTCAAAATGGAATTAGGGGGCGTAATAAAACCCTTTAGGGAGGAGTGTACGTGAAAGTCATTCCGAGGTGAAATTAACTTTCCGTTCTATCACTGGCTTTTTAAGGGTGAAAAAGAAAAAGGGGTATTAGAATGAGTAAAAGAAAAATTGAAAGAAAGACCGTAGTAAAAATTGCTGTGTTAGTTGTTTTGGGGATACTTATTTTAGGACTGTATGTTCCATTTGTCCTTGGTTCAGACGAGGAGGGATCCTATACTATTACCGGGAGTTATCATATCATTATTGATGACGATGACGATTCAACCATCCAGGTTTTCGGCGTATCGCATCATACAGCTGATACAATAAATAGGTTATTAACAGTTCAAGAAGATGGCAAAGTTGGTATCGGCACAGTAACTCCTGGGTATATGTTAGATGTAAAAGCAGGCTCAAGTGTTGGGTCAGCTGCTTTTCAAGGTGGGGGGGACCCTAGTTTAACTCCTGGAGGAACTTTCACAGGAGCTTCTGCATTAACATATAGAATACAGATTGATGATGACAATGGCGACCCGGATACCTTTGAATGGTCAGATGATGACGGTTCAAATTGGGTCTTCACTGATGTGGCAATTACCGGATCTGCACAAGCATTGAATTATGGGGTCACAATAACTTTTGGAGATACGGATAATCATTTATTTGGTGATTATTGGACATTTTCAACAACTGTAACGAATCCATTTTCACTTCAAAATGCAGCGGGAACAGAAATATTATATACAGGAAATGATGGCAGAATGGGTATTGGAACATTAAATCCAGGCTATACTCTGGATGTAAAAGGAAAATCAAATGTTGGGCCAGCTTTTTTTACAGGGTCTGGATTAGATGATATGTCAACTGGAGGGACTTTTATAGGAGATTCGGAAATAACTTATATAGTAGGAATTGATGGTACTGGTGGAACAGATAGGTTCAGATGGACGGATGAGGATGGTGGTGGTCCTCCCTGGAATTATGTAACGATACAAATTACTGGTTCAGCTCAAGAATTAAGCTATGGGGTCACAATAACTTTTGGAGCTACAACGGGCCATTCTTCATCTGAAATTTGGACGTTTAAAGCTACGCCAACAAATCCTTTTTCTATTCAAAATGCAGCGGGTACAGGAATATTGTATTCAGGAAATAATGGAAATATTGGCATTGGAACGATGAGTCCAAGTTATGTTTTGGATGTGAAAGGAATATCAACTGTAGGCCCACCCCAATTTATGGGATCAGGATTAAATGATATGACCAATGGAGGAACTTTCACAGGAGCTTTGGCTAAAGATTATCATATAGATATTGATGCAATTGACCAAGGTATACTACCTAATCTTTACGATACTTTCAGATGGACAGATAATTATGGCTTAACCATGACAAACAATGTTGCAATCACCGGTTCAGATCAAACATTAAGTAATGGAGTAACTATTAAATTTGCCGCCACAACAGGTCACACAAATATGGATCCATGGGATTTTTCTACCACTGTAGCAAATCCTTTTTCTGTTCAAAATGTAGAGGGGGTAAGAATATTAAGTGTAACAAATGAAAATAAGGTGGGTATTGGTACGCTGACTCCGCAGGAAAAGTTAACATTAGGTTCAGGTGATAATTTTGCTGTTGAGATGGCAGCCCCTACTTCTGTGTCTGCTGAAGCCACGACGGGGGGATCGCTTTTTTCTCCTAGCACTTATTATTTTAAAGTAGTAGCCTTAGATGGTATAGGTACTACCATTGGTTCAAATGAAGACTCGGCATATGTAGATGGCAGTTCCGATACTGCAATAAGTGTAAGTTGGACGGCCCCACAAGGTGCAAGTAGTTTTCAAATCTATGTTGGCACATATTCGGATGGACAAGATAGATACCACACAGATCTTGATGATGCTTCACCTTTTCTCTTTACAGCTTATGGTGGAGGAGATGGATCCACACCCTCGCTAGTGCCAATAGTAACAACAGCTTATGTAAATAAAATTACAGCTTCCGGGGATAGCTGGTTCTTGGGCGGTGATGTTGGCATCGGAACAACAAGTCCAGATAAATTACTTCATATTGGTGCTTCTGGGGGCACATCTGGAGCTATTAGATTTGAAGCTAGTGATGGAGATGAAATTGATCTTGGTATTACAACAACTGATGAATTCTATATTATAGGCGGTAATGTCGGTATTGGAACTATAGAACCGGAGGAAAAACTCCACATTGTAGGCGCTACGGCTACACATGATAATAAAGATTATTCAACTTACCTCACTACTGTAATCGAAGAGGATAATACAGGTCTACAAATTATTGGAAAGCAGGAAACAATAGGAATGGCACATATAATCTTGACAGGTACTACTAGTAGTGGTGACAATAATCATTGGATAATAAGTCATTATGGTGATGATAGTTACTTTGGCATTGGATACCGAGAAACCACTTCTAATTTTGCTCCTTATAGTGCAAATCAGGATCACTTTGTTATTGACCCAGATGGAGATGGTAGTACAGATAGAAACAGTATATCTTATGTAGGTTTTGTTGGTATTGGTGTTGACCCGGTTCCTGAAACAAACCTTGATGTGGAGGGAGGATTCGCAACGAATCTTGTGTATAAAGATGATGATTACACAGTTCATAAAGGTAATTGGTTCACTGGTCATGATTTTACAATTCTTGTCAATCCAGACTTAGATAATGATGGAGATGTAACAATAACCCTTCCAGACGATAATGGTGCTGCACTTGAAGGTCAAATTCTTGTTATTAAGAGAGTTGACCCTTCGGGTGATCATGATGTAACAATTGATCTAATATCAGATAAAATTGATGGTTCCTATCTTGATATAGAGTTGGATCAATGGGATTCAATAATGATTCAACGTGATGGAAATGGTGATTGGTTTATTTTATCATCACATACATCTGCATCAGGTCCATAAATACTGAGAATTTAATATTGTATTTCCAAATAACTACAAACTTAAAACAATTTAAAACTAAAGAATTCCACCATCATTTGATGGGGGTTGAGATTCCATGTTAATCATTGAAAAATTGTAGGAATCCCAAACTTGAAAATTTGCTAATGCAAACTCTTCCGAGTGCAAAATTCTGTTTCACAGAATTTTTACCCATCCAACAAAAATAAGTACTATTCAATGATTTAGCTTTTTTTGTGCTGGGATTTGAAATTCAGAACTTTTCATTGAATTATCACAGGAATTTCAAGTTACAACAAAAATAGGCCATAATTATTAATTAATCCTATTTTTGTACTGTTGGTTGTGATAATAACCAATACTTGCAAAATAATACAAAATAACCCATCTTGAGATTGCACGACAACTGAAGGCTTGCTTGCTGAAAAGTCGAGAGTCTGGTTGATTAATGACTGATACAATGCCGAGCGTCGAGGAGTCATTTGACTCCTGACTAATCATCGGTAACTCAGATTAGACTCTTGACTCCATAACTATCCGAAGGACTGGTGGTGCTTCCCTGCCGCTTGACAGACTGTTTTTTAATTGTAGTAGTCTGCGAATTATCATGAATAGCGAGATTATTAAAGAAGTGGATTAAATAAACAGATTGATTAACCCATCTATTAGATAAAAAGCTATTAGATTGCAAAATACTAGACAACATGCGGATTAAAAAGAATCTTTATAACCTTTGATCTTGAACATGAAGTCTTTTAGGTGTCTATTCATCAATAGATTTTCCATTTTTAATAGGTTTCAGCTTCTGATGGTCTTGAGCAACTAGTTGTGGTTGTTGTTGAGGAGACTGCGGTTGTTGTTGCTGGTCTCCTATCTCTAGTTCAGGTCTTTGTGACAATTTCTGGGTATGTTTATTCGGCTGTAGTACAGTCGCGTTTTGGGGTACGGCTTCTGGTTGTTGCACTACAGGTTTAGGTTCTATTACTGTTTGCTGAGGAGGTTTACCCACTAACTCGGGTGTACTAGTGGGAGATGCTTCTATTGTTATTGGCTCGCTAGAAAGTTTAAACTGTTGCTCGCTAATCGCTGGCGGTTCTTCTAACTCTTTATCAATATCAGTAATATCTTTGTCAGGAGACCCCTCGATCTCCAATCTTAACTTTTTATAAGTTTCTTGATTAACCTCACCTCGTAAAAACCTTTCCTGTAAGAGTCCTAATTTTTGTGCCATTGAAAGCGTAGCTTGTGGTAATTGAAATTGCGTTTTTACAGGAATTAGTGCCAATGAGGGTCCTAGTACTTTTTCGCCAGGGGTTGTACCAGCTGGCTGAGCTTGTGAATTTGGTGCGGGTAGCTGTTCTGTTACTATAGGCATTGTTGGTAATGGCTTAGCTCTTTCCGTACTTGGAATTTCTCCTGGTAAGGCTATATGTCTAGGCGGTACATGCATTAATTCAGCTCTGACAGTTGGGATCTTAGCAACTTTACGCTTTTTATAAATAAATATACTCATTGCTAATAGAAGTATTATGATAACAATTACAACCAAAATTAACCAGTACCAAGCCATTTCATGTTTGGACTTTTCATTTACTTTTTTTATCTCTTGTGTAGTAGAATTATCTGTTTTTACCGTCTCGAATCCATTAGAAGCGGTGAAATAATAACTATGTATGCCTTTTGATAATGTGGTTGTAAATTTATATGTTCCATTGAATGCATTTTCGCCAGGTTGTAATTCCATAAAATAAGATTTGTTATCAATAACTACTTGAACAAATAATGGTGCCTGCCGATCAACATCATAATAACGTACTGAAAATGTAAATTCCGTTTTAATGTCACCTTCTGATGGTCCTATTGAACCATTTAATAATTCGGGGGCATTATTTTCCATTGAAACTTGTAATGTAAAATTATGATGATCCCAGCCGGATTTGCTATCTGTCACTGAAAGATTCACCAAATAAGTCCCGAAATCATTTTTAGATGGCACACCATTTAACCAGCCAGTAGTTGTATCTATAGTTAGCCAATCATCAGCATTGGTTATTAAAGACCAAGTTAGTTTATCATCTGTTGGATCAATGTCTTCAGCTTCATAGTTCACTGAATATAATTCATCTATTACTGCATTTGTTTTATCCTCAGTGGTTATCTCAGGTGGATCATTCGTATTTACTACAGTCAAGGTGAAATTCGTATAATCGATATATTCAGTATCACTCACTGAAACATTAATCCAATAATCACCCACATCATCGTTTGCCGGTAAACCCTTGATACTTAAAGTTGTGGTATCATATATCAACCATTTTGCATTGGTTGCAAAATCCCAATTTAATTCATAAGGGGCATTATCCACATCTTCGGCTTCGTATTTTATTTCATATAATTCATCTTCAATAGCAGTTATATTATCAACTGTAATAATTCTCGGTGGATCGTTTACATTTACAACCGTTAATGTGAAATTTGAATGATCGACATATTCAGTATCATCCACAGAGATATTAACCCAATATTCTCCGACATCGTCGTTTGTTGGTGTGCCATTTATGATCGCGGTTATCGGATCAAATGCTAACCAACCTGCATCAGTGATAATTTTCCAATTTAACTCACCAGTAGTATTATCCACATCATCAGCGTCATAATCTACTTCATAGAACTCGTCTTCGGCTGCAATTGTAATATCTTCGGTTATGATCTTCGGTGGGTCATTGACACCTAAAACAGATAATGTAAAATTCGTATAATCTACATCTATTGTGTCACTGATCGTAATGTTGATCCAATACTCACCTTCATCGTCATTCGTAGGTGAACCATTAAGTATACCAGTTGTTGGATCAAATTCTAACCAATTAGCATTTGTTGAAAAAATCCAAAAGATCGGCTGACCTACATTTATTACATCAATATCTTCAAATTCATAATTGACTTCGTAATAAACATCTTCGAATGCAGTAAGATTATCTTCAGTTGTGATATTTGGTGGGGTATTATACACCGTTGGGTTATTCACCAATGGTGTTAACCAAGTGAATGTATCATCAGAGACATAGAACTTGTATGTATGTACTCCAATGTCTAGATTTTTAATATTATAATAGTAGTTTTTACCATCTGCATAATTTGTATCAGCTTGATCAACTTCGATCATGGAATATTCTGTACCATTGATATTTACAGTTATTTCTGTTGGTGGGATATTATTATATTGAAAATAAGTTGATGTAAAATTGAAATTTGTAGTGGTATTACCAAAGGTTGGCGTTACATATGGTTGATTTAAAAACAATGGTGAAGGATCTTCTATCCATCTATAAAATATATCGTAGTCACCACCTGCGCTATTTGTATTATTTTGATCGTACCAGACAACATAGCTTTTTCCAAGATTTATCTCAATATCTGGTTTAATAGATGTACCAACATTATAATTATTGCCTCTTACAGGTTCTGAGATTACTTGTATTTTTCCCCATGAATAATCAATAAATTTGCATCTATAAAATATGTCCCTATCTGAGCCTGCACCATTCGTATCATTCGCATCATGCCAAACTACATAGATCCTACCATTCTCAACAGCTAAAGCAGAATATCTAGAATCTTCAAAATTTAAATTTAAACCTTGAACAGGTTCTGAGATCACCTGAATGTTTTCCCAACGAGTTCCCGTTAGATTGCATCTATAAAATATATCTGAATCTGTTCCTGCATTGTTTGTATTGTTGTCATCTTCCCAACAAACATAAATTTTATCATTTTCAACTTTTATATCCGGAAACTTAGATCTCATGATATTATTATCTTTACCAAAAATTGGTTCTGATATTACTTGTATAGGTTCCCAAAATGAACCTGTAATATTACATCTATAAAATATATCAATATCTTGACTTATACTACTCGCTTTGTTTGTATTATTGCTATCCTGCCAGACTATATAGATTTTGCCGTTCTCAACTGCTATGGCTGAACCGATGGAACTTTCTGTATTAAGGTCATAACCAATTATAGGTTCTGAAATTACTTGTATAGGTTCCCAACCAGTTCCTGTTAAATTGCATCTATAAAATATATCCGAATCCTCGCCTGCTCCATTTGTGTTATTATTGTCCCGCCAGGTTATATGAATTGTACTATTCCCAACAGCAATGCTAGGATTTCCAGAAGTTTCTATATTAAAATTTTGACCAAAAATAGGTTCTGAGATCACCTGTATATCTTCCCAACTAGACCCTGTAAGATTGCATCTGAAAAATATATCCAAATCGTTACCTGCACCATTAGTATTGTTGCTACTATGCCAAACCGTATAGATTTTGCCGTTTTCAACCGCAATATCTGGAGCCACAGATGATTCTATATCACAATTTTGGCCTAGAACAGGTTCTGAGATCACTTGAATTTCTGACCAACTATTACCATCAAAATATCTATAAAATATGTCAATATCCCCACCTGCACCATTATAGTCAGTTTTATCTGCCCAAACCACATAAATCTTATCATCTTCAACTGCTATTTTTGGATTTTCAGAATTATTGATATTATTATTTAGACCGAGTATTGGTTCAGAAATTACTTCTATTTCTCCCCAATCGAAATCTCCGGTTCTGGAAATATTGTAAAATGTTGGAAATGGAGTATTACCCCCTTTATTATTAAGACTTTTTACATTTAGACCTAGGTTCCAACCGGTAAAAAATATACTACCGAATATAATACTTATCACAATAATAAATTTGACTTTAATTCCCAACTCTAATGCCCCTATGGAATATAAGATTATAATAACCTAATTGCAATAATCAATATCAATAATCATTTACAGATTTAAAAAGGTTTGTGCATTATTTAAACATCCTCAACGGGTTTTTATTCTTCGAAATTGTTAACTAATCATATCTCCAAATAGTTATGAGAGATTACGCTTTCCGTCCACAATTCTTGCAATGTGGCGTATCCACAGTTTCTCCACAATATCCACAGAAACCAGTTGTTTTTGATTTGGGCTTGGCCTTTTTTGGTGAGCTTTTCTCGACAGCTTTTACCTTTGATTTCTTTGGCTTACTTGGTTTCGACTTCTTGTTAGTAGCTTTTTTGTGTGCTTTGGTTTTTGTTTCATTAACTCTACAGGTCTTGAAATAAAGAATGATAAGTAAAATAACAAGGATTATAATTATGAAGATCAAAGAATACAACAAAATAGATGAATAATCAGAAGTGGTTTCCTTTGATTCTTCGCAGTAGGATCTTAATTCAACGTTAATGTCCACATCAACAGTTTGGTTAGCATAGTAATTTGTCATAACTAATTTATATATATCATGGTCTTTCTCTGTTAAAGTAACTATTTTTCTTGTATTTGATATTTGTTTTGCTGAACCATCTAATAGAAATAGGAATTGTGCACCGCCTGAAAGCAATAGATAATTATCTTCGGTCACGAACCAGATATCGATAGGAAGACTATCTTTCACGTTTATCTCAAATACAACTTCGAGTTCTTTACCTTCCTGGAAATCAATATCGAGTGCTTTCAAGGTATTAGCAGGAATTGTCACTTTCTCTTGAAATTCTTCTGTTTCATATTCTCTTTGTTCTGCAGCCACTTCAGAAAATACAGTGCTGATTAATAAAATTATTAGAAAAACTATACTCAAAATAACACTGCACCGACTTACTTTTCTATCTCTCCCTGGATCCATGCTTTTCCCCCTAAAGGTCATTATACTTGAATTAACCATTAAAGATAAATGGATTGTTGTTAAATTTTAAATGTATTCATAATATTTAAATTTATTTCCAATTTGGGGTTTAGCCGTTAAACGTTAGACGTATTACGATACACAATAGAATCCTTTGGATTCAATCGAGACCTCAAAATTCATTCATATCTTAATGTTTTGAATTTTGACGTCGAGCTTCGAAAACGATACCGATTGACGAAGACTGTATTTAAAAGGAAAAGTACAAAAACAAATAGAAATCTTTAAATCAATAATAGTTATATTATAATTATAATGTAGCTAAATAATAGTTATATAGTAGTTATAATATAACCATGCCCGTAATCTGACAAAAAAATTCAACACCGGGATTTGTGACCGCAATGCAGGGAGGAGAAAGGGAAAGAGAAAGAGACGATTTGGCAACCAGAAAGACCAAATTCGAGATCTTCGGCGAGGAAATGATCGATAAAGAGGTTAAGCCCAGCGGCAATTCCGGTCGCGTATATCTACCACCCGACTGGGTCGGTAAACATGTGAAGATCATCAGGGTTGATTAAAATGAACAATGTCAATATCCGCCGGCTGGAGCTGCATGATAAAAAAGCAATACTAGATATCCAGGAGACCATAACCAAGCATAAGGCGGACAAAGATTGGGAACAGCTGGTCAATGGGTATATTAAAAATTCGGGCGAGACGAGCCTTGTGGCCGAAGTAGATGGTAAGGTAGTTGGTTTCATGCTTGGTGATATAAAGGTATATGGCTTCGGCGCCCCGCGCAGTGGCTGGATCGAGGTGATCGGCGTCCATCCTCGGCACATGGGCGCGGGGATCGGTAAAGAACTCGGTAATGAACTTATCAAGATATTCAAAGAAAAAAAGGTAAAACACATTTTCACCTCTGTCCGCTGGGACTCTGGTGACCTGCTTGCATTTTTCAAATCAATTGGCTTCGACAGAAGCGATTTCACAAACTTGGAGAAAAAGATCTGATAAGCAAAAAAAATCGGTTTCGTTTAAGGATTTGAGTTCATGATAATTGAAAGTCAAGAGTCTATGGAGTCGAGGGCCCTGGGAGTCATAAAATCTACACCCTGACCCCTGAGTTGTGATCCCTAAACCCTAAATTAACTCTCACACTCTTAAACCCACACACTCAAACACTCACACAAATGCTGATCAGAAATCCATTGCGAAACCAACAATAAATAAACAGAATCGGAGGAATTAAATTTGATAGAAAAGTTTCAAGAGTGGTACGAGAAGAGACATGAGTATCAGAAGGAATATAAGGAACGGACCGGCCGGAAGATCGTAGGGTATTTCTGTACATATGCGCCCGAGGAGATCTTCTACGCTGCAGATGTACTACCAGTCAGGATTCTGGGCTCACACGAGCCGCAGGATGTGACAGAACCGCATATATTCGGCATGTTCTGCCCGTTCTGCCGTGATGTACTGGCACAGGGGCTAAAAAACAAGTATGACTACCTTGACGGTATCATGATCGCTCAGTCTTGTCTTCACTTGCGACAGGCATTCACCAGTTGGGAGCTGCATAAGAACCCGGGGTGGAGTTATTATCTGCCAATGCCCAACCACGTCCAGAGCAAGCGTGCAGTCCCGTTTCTGGTGGAAGAATACAAATTACTAATAGAAAAGCTTGAAGAATTGACCGGGAAAAAGATAACCAACGACGACCTGAAACGCGGCATCGAGATCATGAACAGAACAAGGCGTGTTATGAAAGATATTTATGAGTTTCGAAAATCCGATAATCCACCCATCACCGGTACGGAAGCCATGTACATGGCCTGTGCACAGTTCTTCACCGATGCCCGTGAGTTCACCGAGGTGGCCGAGCAGGTTAAAGAAGAGCTGAAAACTCGAACACTTGACCGTGATCCAGGAAAACGTATCATGCTAGTCGGCAGCGAAAATGATGATATTGAATATATCAAAATGATCGAGACAATTGGCGAGCGTGAATCGGTTGGGTGTACGGTTGTAATTGAAGAACACTGTACCACCACCAGGTCATTCTGGCAAGAAGTGGATACCGGCATCGACGACCCGTTAACGGCAATTGCTGAAAGGTATGTTAAACGCACACCATGTCCGTCCAAGGACTGGCCAAAACGGTCAAGACTGGATACGATCCTGGACTTTGCCAAGGAATATAACGTCGATGGTGCGATCGTGATCCAGCAGAAGTTCTGCGACCCGCACGAGTGCGATATACCCTTTGTTAGAAAACACCTGGAAAACAATGGCATACCCACATATTTCCTGGAGTTCGATGTTACCGTCGCCGCCGGGCCGTTCGCGATCCGCACCGAGGCGTTCTTGGAGACACTGGAAGCGGAGGACGATCTATTTTAATATTGAGTTGGGAGGTGTAAAAATGGCAAAATATCCTACTGAACCATTGAAATGTTGGAATAAAGCAAAAGAGTTAAGACAAAAATTCTACGAGAACTTTGACAAGGCTCATGAGCGCGGCGGCCTGCGTGTTATGGGCAGTGCATGGGCATTTGATGCAATACCTCTTGGTCTGGGTCGAGACGTATTCTGGGTCACGGGCGAGCCCTACGGCGCGTCATGTGCATTCGACAAACCGCTCTCTGCGGAATTTTTGTCGGCAACCGAGAATTACGGTTTCGCACGTGACCTATGCGCCTACATGAGGAACTACTGGGGTTCGATCATCACAAATAAATATGCCTTTGGCGGAGAGTTTCCAAAAGCGGATTTTGCGTATACCCAGCATATATGCTGCTCACATGCAAAATGGTACCAGAACGCCTGCGAACTCGAGGGCGGCGATGTGCCGCTGTATGCCATCGATGTGGGTGCTGGCCCTTATACGCCATTCTCACCCAAGGTGTACGATCACCGGATCAGGTATGTTGCCGACCAGCTGCTGGATTCGATCGATTGGATGGAGAAGGTAACCGGAAGAACATATAATGATGAATTATTAATTGAAGCTGCCTGGAACGACATTAGGTCAACCCATATCTGGGCCAAAATATGTTTGCTAAATCGAGCCATACCGGCGCCTCTGGATGAAAAGTCAATATACTCGTTATATGTCTTTGGTACATTACAAAAGTCCAATGGCGAGTTTGCCGATTTCTATGAAAAAGACCTTCTTCCCGAGGTACAGGATAGAGTGGATCGCGGGATCGCTGCGGTCGCCAATGAGCAGGCACGCGTGATGTCGGATACGCAGCCGCCCTGGGGGTTCTTGAGCATCTATCGGTACCTGGAAAAATGGGGTGTTGTCTCAGTAGGCTCACTCTATACGTTCGGTCTCGAGGGTATGTGGTTGTACGATAAGGAAAACAACGACCTACAACCGCGACCCTTACCCGAGGAGAAACCGCAGAACCGCGAAGAGGCGTGCACCATGTTGGCAGATTGGCATCTGAGCAAACCCGAGTACCAGCATTATTACAGCCCCGAGTACAAAACACAGATGATGGACGCGATCGCTAAACACTGGAAACTGAACGGGATCATACTGCACTACAACCGCGGTTGCGAGGGGCTCTCAGTGGGGATCGCCGAGAACCGGCTCGGGCTGCTGAAAAGGGGTCATAAGGTCTTGACCTATGAAGGTAACATGGGCGACGAGCGCGAATTTGACCTGACAGCGGTTCAGAACAGGTTCGATATATTTCTTGAAAGCTTAGGCCTCAAAAAATCTGCGGAGGAAGAAGCTACTGCATAATTAATAATGTGGGCATTGTAAATTGGAGATTGGAAATTTGAATAATTTTCTAGAGAAAAATTATTCTACATTGGAAAACTCTTCGACTTTTCCAAAGTTGTAAAAGTGAACGGATGATAAAAATACAATGCAAGATAAGAGGAAGATAACATGATAACAATTGGAATTGATTGTGGTGCAAAGAACACAAAAACCGTTGTAATGAAAGACAAAGAGATGATCGGTAAAGCCTCGACATTAACGGGTTTCGACCAGGTTGCCGCTATTAAGACATCATTTGAAGCCGCATTAAAAGATGCGGGTATTGAAGCGTCAGCGGTTGAAAAGATCGGGGGTACCGGTGCAGGCATAGAAGATATAACTCAGGCCGATATCAAGGTCAATGAGATCAAAGCGATTGCAAAGGCGGCAAATTACTATTACCCCTCTGCACGTACCGTGACCGATGTGGGTGCCGAGGAGGGTCGTGCCGTGAAGATCGATGATAAAGGCCACGTAGAAGATTTTGCCATTAACGAAAAATGTGCAGCCGGTGCTGGTGCATTCATCGAGGCCATGGCTCGCGCACTGGAGACCAAACTCGAGGAGATGGGGCCAATGGCCTTGAAATCCGATAAAGAGATACCAATGAATGCCCAGTGTGCGATCTTTGCCGAATCAGAGGTTGTGGGTTTAATTCATGCAAAGACAAAAAAGCAGGATATCAGCAAAGCCATCCATGATGCAATGGCGAGTCGGATAGTCTCGATGATCAGAAGGATCGGGGTGAACAAAGACGTCGTCATGCTCGGCGGCGTCGGGTTAAACCCGGGTTTCGTCAGCTCATTGAAGAGACAATTGGAGATCGATGAGCTATTTATCCCCGAAAACCCATCATATGGCGCAGCGGTCGGTGCGGCGATGGTAGCAGCGGAGGAGGCATGATCATGGTAGAAGAAACAGAAAGTACCGAGAAAAAGCAAGAGTTCTGGCGCTGGACAGAGTCCAACTGGAAAAGTCCGGATATAAAATGGCAAGATGCAAAGATAATCACGGCAGGAATAGATGTAGGTTCCGTGAGTTCGCAAGCGGTGATCGCCGCAGATGGCGATATCTTTGCATACTCGAATATGCGCACGGGCTCGGATAGCCCGGAGAGCGCAAAAAATGCGCTGAATTACGCTCTTAAAGGGACCGACATGCCCGAATCCAGGATCGATTATTGTATCGGAACAGGTTACGGAAGGGTCAATGTGCCAATGGCTGATAGAAGTATTACAGAGATCGCATGCCATGCAAGAGGTGCAAATTTCATCTATGGTAACCAGGTAAGGACAGTACTGGATGTGGGCGGGCAGGACTGTAAAGCCATCAGGTGCGACGAAAAGGGTAAGGTGATCAATTTCCTGATGAACGATAAATGCGCCGCCGGTACGGGCAGGGGCATGGAGGTGTTCGCAGACCTTTTATCCGTACCCATCGTTGATGTTGGCGAGCGCTCGTTCCAGGTTAAAAAAGAGCCTGAGCCAGTATCAAGTACCTGTGTGGTCTATGCCAAAACCGAAGCAACCGGTCTTCTGCGGAAAGGTTGGGAGGTCAACGAGGTCCTGGCAGCATATTGTTCCGCCATGGCCGAGAGGATATATTCGTTAATAGAGCGCATTGGCATCGAGAAGGAATTTGCTATAACCGGCGGCATGGCCAAGAACCGCGGCGTTATCGACCGGCTCATGAAGATCATCAAGATCGACCCGATGAAAACAGAATGGGATACACAGATCGCCGGCGCAGTAGGCGGTGCTCTGTTTGGATATACGTTGGTGCAAAAAGGTAAAGGACGTCAGAAATAATATTGTTGAATTTATGTTGAAAAGTCAAGAGTCTGGAGTCGAGAGTCTATAGTCAAAATAATTATAGAGTTAAATTACAAAGATTGAAAAAATGACTGATTGAAATGAGTGCAATTCAAAAGTTCGAGGAAATAAAGGCTTGGCAGAAAGCAAGGGACTTGACTAATGAGATATATCATGTTAGTAAGAAAGGGGAATTTACCAAAGATTTTACACTTCAAAATCAAATAAAAAAAGCTTCAATTTCAATTATGCTTAATATTGCTGAAGGATTTGCCAGAAAAACAGATAGGGAATTTAAACAATTTTTTGCATATGCTCATGGATCATGCGCTGAAGTTCAATCAGCTTTATATATTGCATTAGATCAAAAATATATTTCTCAAAAACAGTTTGACATACTTTACTTAAAATCTGAAGAAGTCTCAAAAATGATCATGAATTTCTCACAATATTTATCCAAATCATTAAAAATAAAATGACTCTCGACTCTTTAGACTCTCGACTAATCATTAAAAATATTTATTAAATAACCAGGAAGTAATTATTATGTTAGCAAACTACGGCTATAAGGATGGTTCGGGTGAATATTATATCACCATTGATTCGGATAAATGCAACGGCTGCGGCCAATGTGTTGAGGTCTGCCCCGGCAAGGTGTTGGCAGTCGGTGAGGACCAAAACGACCCACTGAGCGATGATGATGTTGCATATGTAGTTGATGAGGAACGCAAGAAAATTAAGTATACATGCGGTCCGTGCAAACCGGCCTCGAATCGACCGGAGCTGCCATGTGTTGCTGCATGCGAACCTGAAGCGATTGTGCATTCATGGTAAAATCGATGAATGATCGTCGTAAAAGTCAATGGAGTCAAGAGTCTAGGGAGTCAACTTAGCATAATTATTGCTTAGGGCATTGTAAATTTCAAATTGGAGATCGAAAATTTGTAATTCAGCTCGTCAGTCAGTTGGTCAGCCTGTCTGCAGGTTGAATGGACGACTAGTTGACTATAGACCTGACCCCTAAATTGTGACACCGGACCCCTGATATTCGGACTCTCGACTCCCTGGACTCTCGACTCTCCAGACCATAACTTGAGGGATCATAAATGCAGAATAAAATAACAATTGATAGCACCGAACTCAAATCCGAGCATGATGAAACAATTTTAGATGCAGCAGACCGCGCGGGGATCTATATCCCGCGGCTGTGTTTTCGACCAGGGTTACCGCCATCACATGAGCTGAAACCATCGGAGAACGGTATATACCGCGATGGAAAGCTGATCAAAACAGATAACCAAGAACCGTTTTCCGGGTGTAAACTATGCATTGTCGAGATCGACGGCCAGCCCGGTGAGCATACTGCATGCGATACCAAGATCACAGATGGTATGGTGGTTAAGACCAATACGCCTGAGCTAAGGTCAAAGCGGCAGGAGCACCTGGTTTCAATACTAAAAGAGCACCCGCATGTGTGCCTGACCTGTGCGCAGAAAGAGGGCTGCTCGAGAACGCAGTGCTCGGCAAATGTACCCGATCCCGAGAAATGCTGCATTCAACTGGGCAACTGTGAACTTGAAAAGGTGGCCGATCATATCGGCATGAAACCGGAAACTCCGAAATATGTGCCACAAAATTTGCCAAAGGAAGATCAAGAGCCACTGTTCATTCGCGATCATAATTATTGCATCGGCTGTCTACGCTGTGTTCGTGCATGTACAGAGCTGTCGGGCGCCGATGTGCTGGGGTTCGTGTACAAAGATGGTAAGATACTGGTGGGGTCCAAGAGCGCCCCGGGGTTCGCAGATGCGAAATCGCCCTGCCGGTTCTGCGGACTTTGTGTAGAGGTATGCCCCACAGGCGCATTGATGGATAAAGAACCGAAGTCCGGGGAGCGCAGCAGTTGGCTGGTTCCCTGCAAGAGCACATGCCCGGCCGGTGTTGATGTACCGAGATATGTACAATATATCGCTCAAGGTAAACCTGCAGAGGCAGCGGCTGTGATCCGCGAAAAAGTACCGTTCCCGGGTGTGCTTGGCCGTGTGTGTTTCCACCCGTGCGAGGATGTGTGTCGGCGCGGCGTTGTAAATGAGCCAATATCGATCTGCTCGTTGAAGAGGTTTGCCGCCGATCATGATACCGGTCTCTGGAAAGAGCGCGCAGACGAGAATACTAAAACACACAAGAAGACCGATAAAACCGTGGCGGTGATCGGCGGCGGTCCGGCGGGGCTCACGGCGGCGTATTACCTGTCGCGTAAAGGTCATTTTGTAACACTCTACGAAGCCAAAGAGCAGGTCGGTGGTATGCTTGCCTGGGGTATACCCAAATACCGGCTGCCCGAGTCGGTGCTGAAACAGGAGCTCCAGGATATTTTAACAACAGGACTCGAGATCAAAACGAACACCACGGTAGGTAAAGATATACAATTTAATGCAATCAGAGCAAATTCCGATGCGGTGTTCATCGCGATCGGTGCATGCCAGACCAAAATGCTCGAACTTGAAGGCATTAATCTGGAAGGTGTGCACCTGGGTATGGACCTTCTGAAAGCGGTGAACCTAAGCAATCAAGATAAGATCCAACTGGGCAAGCGCGTTGTAGTGATCGGCGGCGGTAATGTAGCGGTCGATGTTGCAATGACCGCACGCCGTGAGGGTGGTGAGGATGTGCAGCTTGTCTGCCTGGAGACACGCGATGAGATGCCGGCCTTCCACTGGGAGCTCGAAGAGGCGGTGGAAGAGGCAATTACTATCAACAATTCATGGGGCCCGAAACGTATCCTCGGCTCTTCAGACGGCAAAGTAACTGGTATCGAGTTAAAACGGTGTACCTCGGTGTTCGATGAGCATGGAAATTTCGCACCCAGGTATAACGAGACCGAGACGAAAACCATCGAAACAGATTGCGTAATCCTGGCCATTGGCCAGGCATCTGATCTTGATTTCCTGGAAGGCACTGAGAGCTGTGTTGAGACCGCCCGTGGCTGCATTTTGGTTGACGAAGCCACTCTCGAAGCCACCACCGGCGTGTTTGCGGGCGGTGATGTTATCAAACAGCCCGGGTCTGTGATCAATGCGATCGCAGCCGGACGTACAGCAGCATCGGCGATGGATAGATACATGGGCGGCGACGGCGTCATCGATGAGACATTACTACCAGTCGAGGAGATTAACCAGAAGATCGAACCAGTCAACGGTTTCGCCGGCCAAGCGCGTGTATCTGACTCCAGGCTCGACCCTGAAAAACGACTCTGTTATGACGAGCTCTGTATGGGCCTTGACCAGACCGATGCGACTAGGGAAGCCCTGCGCTGTCTACGGTGCAGCCTGCGTCTTGAGCTGCCAGAGGTTATACTGCCGCCCGAGGATATCATAGGGTTCAACGCCGAGAACATTTCAGCCGTCCCCGATGATCTTGAAGGCGTATTCCAGCTGCTGGATGGGGACAAGAATGTTCTGGTGATCAAAGGCACCGTAGATGTCAAGGCCGGGCTCAACGAGATGTTAGACGGGACCGAGAAAACCAAGTACTTTATGTACGAAGAGGATAAGATGTACAGTAAGCGCGAGAGCGAGCTGATCCAGGTCTACCTGCAGAAGCACGGCCAGATGCCGCCGGGTGACGGTGCGGGCGGCGGTGATGATATGGATGATCTGTTTTGATCGGATAGTAATTATTGTAGATTTTATGTTTAGTGCAATAACCAAAAAACAATAACCAAATAAGCTCCAATATTCAATACTCAATTATTCAAACTAATTAGTCCAGGTTTGGTGATCTTGTGATTGGTTATTGGTGTGTGGTTATTGCAATCATCGTTGCGATTTATTAATGATGGAAGTTGGATATGTCATTGAGATTTCGGGATGTTCTAAATGTCGCAGAGATTTCGGGATGCACCAACGGGATAGAAAAAACAAATCAAACCTCTTGATAAAAAATCGAAATATCAACATCTTAACAAATAAGCGTAACGTTCAACATCCTAACAATTAATCGATATATAGAACATCCCAGTAATAAAACGTTATATAGAACATCCCATTAATTAATAGAAATATAGAACATCCTAACAATTAATCGAAATCTAGAACATATCAACACCCATTATTCCAGAACCACCATTAGCTCGATCTACTATTCAACCAATTAGCTTATCAATTGATTAATTTTTTACTCTTCAATAATGGTCTTGGGTCAATATAATGTCGATCCATTTCCAAGAGTTCGATATCAAGTTCTAATGCCAATGCAAGTAATTCCGTGAAGTAAAATACGGGTATGGTTTTAAACCCTGGATATAGTTTTTTGATATCCTCCTGTTTCTTATCCAGATTGTAATAGCACACCGGACAGCTTAAAGCCAGAGCTTCAGCACCATTTTTCACTGCATTATTTAATATTTTGTAAGATAGATCCAATGCAACTTCTTTATTATCGATGATCTGGTACGAGCCACAGCATTCGTTCTTGAACGGAAAATCCACAACATCAGCGCCCAAACTCGCCAGAAAATCTTCAAGTATACTTGGCTGCTCCGGATCATCGAACTGCATCACCTTGTGCGGCCGCAGTAGCTGACAGCCATAATAGGGAACGGCCTTCAGGTCCGAAAGTGGTTGTTTGACCTGTTCAGCAAGTTTATCAAAGCCATAATCGTCGCGTAATATCTCCAGGAAATGTTTGACCTTAACATTAAGCCGATAGTTCTCTTCGATGAATTCGTTGATCTTTCGCAGTGTGTGATCATCCTCGCTTAATCGTTTGTTGGTACGTTTTAATACATTATAACAGAATGCACAGAGCGTTGTGAGGTATACCTCATCATTTTGGGATTTTGGCTTTGCTCCAGCTACAGTATCGGTCTCTATTGCTGTTTCTGTTGCATTTTGAAGTGCCGGGTCATTTTTAGCCTCTTTGGCTGCCGTGGCCAATATCCTGGTCGGTGCAACCAAGCCCATTTTATTATCGGATGTCAGCGGGTACGCGGCTCCACAACACGTCCAACTGGAGAGTTCGATGATATCTATACCCAAAACCTTGGCGCTTTCACGAAACGTTCGGTCCAAATGCCGTGCCTTCTCGTATAATGTACAACCTGGATAATACAGTAATTTTGATATTTTTAGTTCTGTCAACTATTAGCCCCTCCAGAGCGTTATTAGTATGATCATATTGTTATTACTTATTGATGATCGAGGGATTTGGGATTTGGGAGGTGAGATGTATTATCGACCGTTCCAATGGATTAGTAATATAAATCACTTGTGGAGGGGGGACCACTAAATAATCTATTGAGTTATGGGTGTTTAGGGAGTGTGTGAGTTTAGGGAGTGTATGGGTTTAGGGAGTGTGTGAGTTTAGGGAGTCAAAAACAGTTACTAGTTTTCAGTTTAAATTCATTTCAATGGCAACTAACGACTGATAACTGACAACTGGTTTGAGTTTGGGAGTTATTTGCATTTTTCACTTAGCATTTTTATTACGCAAATAAATAGAGAAACTGGTGATCATTCTTGAGATCTCTTCTGTTTGCTCAAAGATATTTGTAAATTGTTGTTGTGAAATATATTTCAGATCTAAAGCGATGTATAATGCTGATTGAACCTCAGCACATGATCCATGAGCGTAATCCAAGAATTGTCTAAACTCGCGATTTGATCTTCTTGCATAACCTTCTGCAATATTTAACATAATAGATATGGATGCTTTTTTTGTTTGACCTTTTAAAGCAAAATCATTAGTTAAGTCCAATTGGCTTGAGACTTCGGGTTAAAATGATAAAATTTCCACCCCCCAAACACGGTTTAATTATGTAATTGATATATTTGGCAGGGGGATGTCGATTTATGAAAAAAGTATATAAGCATGGTCCCCCTTATATATTCTTATGAGGAAAAAGCAATATCGTGTCGAAGTTTCTTATCCGAAAAAGGGCAAGCCAAAATATTTTTTAGTAAAGGATGTTTTATTTAAGAAAATAAAGAGAAAAGTTAAAAAATATCTAGGTGTAAAACAACCATCATTAGAAGAAATTGATAAATATAGAGAAAATTTCGCTTATGATTTAGAAATAAAAGCTGTTTTAAAGAAAGCAGAAATTAGTAGTAATTTCTATTCATCTGAATATCTTTCAAAAGCTGAAATCAGAGATTTAGAAGAAATGAGATTTATTTATTTAGCGACTAATAATTTAATGACAGTAAATGAATTTGAGGCATATGAAAAAGATTTTGAAATTCATTATGTTCATGGTACAACAAATTTTGAAGGCAATACATTAACATTAAGCCAAACTCATGATTTATTGAACTATGGGATAATTCCTCAAAATAAAGAATTAAGAGAAATCAATGAAGTTCAAAATTTTAAAAATGTTTTGAAATTTAGAAATAATTCCAAAGGGATGGTTGATCTAGATTTTATCAGAAATCTTCATGCGTTGATTATGAATAACATCGATTTTGAATCTGCCGGAGCATTCAGAAGAACAGATGATGTTGGAATTGATGGTTGTGATTTAAAAGTTTGTCCGGCCATTTTTATTGAGGAAGAAATAGATATATTAATTAAAAACTACTATGAAAAACTTGATAATTGCTTTAATCCTTTTGAACAAGCAATTTATTTCCATTATCAATTTGAGATGATTCATCCATTTAGTGATGGGAATGGTCGTGTTGGAAGAGAAATTTTAAATTATATGCTTAAAAGAAATAATTATCCAAAATTATTATTTTTAGGAAAGGATAGGCAAAAATATATCAAATCCTTGAAATTGGGTAATAACGAAAAATATACAATAATGGTTCAAAAGCTTCTAAAAATAATTTTAAAACAAAGATTAGGAATTTTAAAAGAAAACTTAAAGAAATTTGTTATACCCATTCAAAAAAGAGGACAATTAAGATTAACAGATTTCATCAACACAAAATAATGGTTTGTAGATATATTTACCATGTTTTCCCCCCAAACATATTCTTTCCCAAAAATATTAAATAGTTATTATAACTATATTAGTTATGATGGCATGACTTATAAAACGATTAATCTAACTCCGGATACTTACGAGAAATTAATAATGTTTAAACATGGTAATATGTCATTTAATGATATTATTAATGAAATGATGGATATTATAGGTGAGGAAGATTTCTATAAACATGTTCTAAAAGAACATAAGAATAGAATGAATAAAATTAAAGCTGGAGAATTTATTGAAACTGACGATCTCGATTCTGCTCTAAATGACACCTGAGGTTTTAAATTGTACCGAATAATCTTGGGTAAAGATTTTCTAAAAGAACTTAAGAAAATTATTCAAAGCGGTAATAAAAGCATCAAATCCGATGTTCAATCTGCAATTAATGAAACAGAAAAGGAAATATTCATAACAATGATCTTCAAAAGAGGAAAAGGATATTAAAACCACCCCCCACAAAGAAGTCTTTTCAGGGCAAACTCCTCCGATCTTTGATCGGAGGTCACGTTACACTCTCACCTCGTCACACAAGTGCAACTTCAGCACAGACATATAACACGCGGGTATGCAGTTCGCTTCGTTGCACTTGCTCACCCAAACCCAGCCCTCTATGCTTAAATTTTTTATAAAAACAATATATATTGCTGAAATGCTAAGAGGGATGGTTCGCATACCCGCGAGCCGTTATTCATTATTAACTTGTCAATTTTCTTAAACCGCATACTAACAGTTGCTGCGGCACATCATCGAGTTTATCTGGGTCTATCTTTTTTATCTCAACTTTATCAAAACCTTTGCGTAAGAGTATGGTTCTCAGCGCTTCCATAATTTTGGAAAGGTCCACGCCCTTGGGGCATCTTGTAACACATGTGAAACATGAGGCGCATAACCAGATAGTATTGCCCTCTAATGCTTCTTCGTCGCCCAATTGAACCAATCTAATTATTTGGTTTGGTAATATATCCATATCACTGGCGAACGGACAGCCGGCCGAGCACTTGCCGCATTGGTAACACGCGTAAAGATTTTCACCGCTTAATTCTTCTACCTTTTGTACAAAGGCATTATTGATGTCTTCAGCTGATAATCGTTTTTTAATTATTATTCCTCCAAGGACCTTATGTTATTATTTAATGAACATATATATTCTATTATTTATTATGGTTCATCTCCTAATTTTCGCACAATGGAAATTGAATTAATTATTAAATACTTAGGGATGTGGGGTGTGGGAGGAGGGTTGTCATATTATTGTAAAGACCCTAATCCCTCAAGCAGTTATCAGCAAAAAGTCGTTGTAGCGTCCGAATCCCGAATCCCGGTGATGAATGACGTCGACAATTTGTTGATAATCACCAAGCGTCCGAATCCCGGTGATATCGGTTAAGCTCAAATTAATCAATATCCAGCTTCTGCTTCACTGTAGCAATATTTGAATTTACATTCTTCTCGACTGTTTCATAAATGCTGTTCCCATGTGCATCGATGGCAACGATCAACGGGCCAAAGCCCGATGTTTCAAGAACCCATAACGCTTCCGGCATGCCGAGCTCATACCAATGCACACCTTCCACCTTGACCACACCGCGGGCAGCCAATATTGCCGCACCACCCGTGATAGCCAAGTATACACAGCCAAATTTTTGCATGGCTTCGATCGTGGGTCGTGACATTCCACCTTTACCGATTATTGCTCTGACGTGTAGTTTTTCAATGAACTCGGGTTCGAGCGAGTTCATTCTTGAGCTCGTGGTTGGTCCGGCCGCAACCATCTCCCAGGTGTCATCATTCAAGTGTCTCATTATGGGGCCGCAATGATATACTGCCGCGCCATTGAAATCTACTGGTAGGTCCTTACCGCTGTTCAACGCTTCCAGTATATGTAAATGCGCCTCGTCACGGGCGGTATACATTTTTCCGGTAAGCCGAACCACATTGCCCAACTTAAGCTCGCGTACAGCCGATTCGGTTAGTGGTAATGTAAGATCTATTTCTTCCATAGATATTCCAGCTTTATATTTCTAATCACCATATTCTATTGCACCATCAATAGATATCTTTGCACGGGCACGCCGGGAAGCCCAGCATTGAATATTGATCGCCACGGGCAGGCTTGCAGTATGGCAATGTGCAAATTCGATGTTTACACCAAGTAATGTGGTCTTTCCTCCAAGACCCATTGGGCCGATCCCGATATCGTTCAAGACCTCGTATAACTCCAGTTCAAGCGCCGCAAATTGCGGGTCCGAATGCCGTTGATCGATAGGTCGTAACAACGACTCTTTTGCCAGTTTCATGGAGATATCGGCTGAACCGCCGATGCCAATACCTAAAATGATCGGTGGGCATGGTTTACCACCAGCATGTAATAATGTATCTAATACAAATTGTTTGATCCCTTTTACACCCTGTGTCGGTGTGATCATCGAAAGAGCGCTCATGTTTTCCGAACCTGCACCTTTTGGCAGGACTGCCAGTTCCAGATATTCTTTATCCGATGGTATGAAATTGATATATGGCATATGTTCGCCCGTATTATCACCAGGATTTGACCGCGTAATTGGATGAACCGTATTAGGTCGCAGCGGTACGATCTCAGTGGCACGTGCAACCCCCGAGCCAATTGCATCCGAGATGGCGGATGGTGATAAAATAAGTCCAGCTTTGTCCAGCCAAACAAAAAATACAGGTATGCCAGTATCCTGGCACATTGGTATATTGGACTCTTTGGCCAGATCGATATTATTTAATATGTTTTTAAGTTGAGTTTTCGGTATTTCCTCGGTTTCGGCCTTATAGGCTTTCTCTAGAGCGGTGACAATATCAATGGGTAGTCGTGTCTCGGCTCGGCGTAAAAGCTCAACAGTAGCTTTCTCAATAACGACTTCGGTAACGGTATCTGATACCAACGGCATCCCCCTGGTGACAGGCTAAAGCATGGTTTTGTTGGCGGAAAGGTGTAAAGTGTAGTGTAAGGGAATAAATGTGTAAATGTATCGAGGTGTCAATGTGTAAAGATGTAGTGGTGCAATATTGTAATAGTATTATAACACCTTTCGCAATGATGTGCTCAAGTAATATATTTACCATACTTATAATTTCTTGTAAATTGAAAATAATTATATATACAATTACATTATTATCTATAACAGAAACAAAAATATTCTACTGGATATTGAAGACGTCTAACAGAACTTGAAATAGAGATAAAGAGATAAGATTAATTGTTTGGGAGTGGTCCTTTGAAAAGAGCTATAACCTCTGTGTTGATAATTATATTGTTATGTTTGAATTTGAGTATGATTTCGATGGCAAGTATTAATAATGAAGACGATCCCGCGCATGAGAGTGAAGATACCGATGATGCTCTCATAGCATGTCGGAATGTAATGGTTGAGGCTGGGGAAACTAAGGTCAGCCTGGACCAACCTGTTTTTGAAAAACCCACACAGTTGACGAGCGACGGCCTTGGCATGAAAGATCTGGGCCCCTATCAACCAGACGGGATACTGAACGGTGGATCATTGCCTCCGGAACAATTGCAGGAGATCGGGGAAAACATGAGAAAATCAAATCTGGGATACCTATTCGACCCCGAAGATCCAAAAGACCTGAAAGACCAAAAAGATACATCTGGTCAGGTCTTTCCAATTGGCAATACAAATACATTTTCAACATTGGGATCATCCGGGTTAAATGAAAAAAATGTAAAAGTCAATAACGATTTTGGCATGGATTCTCAATACCAGCCCTCGATAGCTATCGGACCAACTTCCAATAACATTTATATTGTTTGGCTGGACAATAGAATGATCAACGTCACATTTGTATATTTTGCACGATCAATGGATAATGGTACGACTTTTGAATATTACAATATTTTAAATGAAAAGGGTACTCCCGGACAACCAATGATCGCCGTGGATATAAACGATTATGTCTATGTTGTCTGGCATGATGATCGTGATTTTGACAATGATATCTGGTTTACAAAATCTATAGATGGTGGCGAGTCCTGGGACCCTAATCTTTGCGTTAACGGATTTAGTAAACTATACAACCAGACCAACCCCACTATCGCCATAGATAACACGAATTCACCACCGTTGATCTGGATTGCCTGGCAGGACCCCATCGGATTTTTTGGTAGCCATGATGGGATATATATAACTCACTCTTCTGATGGTGGCAATACATTTGTGAGTCCCAAGGGAGTGTATACTAACTCGCTCGTACGTAATGCAACCAATCCGGACATTGCAGTAGATGATATTGGTTATATATGGTTAGCATGGAATGAACCGAAGATAAATATAACCGATGAAAATATTTATTTTACACAATCTAAAAATATACCCACTCCCGGCATAAACCCGCCATTTAAAACACCGGAGCGTGTGGATGACGCACCGGATGGTACAAACCAAACACATCCGGTCATTGCAACTTATAACCATACAAAGGCATATATCGCATGGCAGGATGCACGGTCGCAGTTAAGTGATGATATTTATTTTGCCAAATACGATCTGGCTTCCGATAATTTTACAAGTAGTTACCGAATTAATAATGACCCTGGAAATTTAACCGACCAGATAAGACCATCAATTGCTCTGAATTACACCTCCGGGGATATTTATCTTACCTGGTTGGATGGAAGATCGGGATATTATGAAACATATTTTGCCAGTTCAACCGATGAGGGTAATAACTTTGGCAGTGAGGTACTAATCGATGACGATTTCTCGAATTTGAAGATCGATAAAACACTTTATTTACCCCTGCAAAAGGGTATAGCGGTAGATGCCTATGGTGATCTCCATGTTGTATATTCGGAAGATCGGTATGGAAATCATGATATCTTCTACCAGAGATCGACCGATCAAGGCACAACCTGGTTTGACTCAATAATAGTAAATGAAAACAATACGGCAAGCCGGCAAAGTAATGAAAATCCTTGTCATATCGCCATCGGGTTGGATGAAGCAATTCATGTGGTCTGGGAAGATTCTTGCGCTAAAAATATGACTATTGGTAGCGATATTTATTACGCAAAATCACTTGATAATGGGTTAACATTTACACCTGGCGTCATCGTCAATTATAATAGGGTCAATTGGCAAACAAACCCATCCATTGCAATTAATGACACGGTAATCCTTGTTTCATGGACAGAATCGCCTATTGAATACGGTCCAGGTGATATTTATTTTTCATATTCCACCGACGGTGGATTAACTTTTGAATACAATCAATCTACATATCTGAACATGAAAGTAAATGATTTCAGCACCATGGATAACGACCATTCGGTGATAACATGTAACTCGACCGGCGGTGTGTATATTGCCTACCATGGGATGGATACCGCACCGCCGATGAGCATTGATATCCTCGTTGCAAGGTCTTCGTACAACCCAACTATATCCGAGTTTGATGATTTCACACTAACCAAGATTAACAATGATACTTCTCCTTTTGCAATAACACATATCAATCCAACGATAGCGATCGACCAGTCAAATGATTACGTTTATGTTGTTTGGGAAGATTATCGCAATCAATCCCGTCCAGGTGTTTCGAGCATATTTTTTGCAAGATCGATCGACAATGGCACTAGTTACCCTGGAAATATCTGGATCGATGATGATTTTAATGACCTGGATGTTAACACCACAACACATAATAACCCGGCTATTGCGTTAAATTCTAATGGTAATGTTTCCGTGGTCTGGTCGGATAATAGAACTGGGAGCTACAATATTCATTTCACACAATCTTCAGATCAAGGTATTAGCTTTGATCAGAATAAACAGATAAATACAAACATTGTTAATGATAAGATCAGACCAACTATTGGAATCTCTTTGAACCCAGACCTAAGTAGTAAGGGAAATATGTATTTAACCTGGCAGGACTCGAGAGACGGTGATTGGGACATATATATGGCAAAGTCAATGGATGAGGGTAATACCTTTTCAGCCGAAGTTAAGGTCTCGGACGATACTGGTAATTTTGACCAGACGTTTCCATCTACAGCTGTGAACGAAACTGGTTGGGTGTATGTAACATGGACCGATCTTCGCGGGTATCACTCTGATGTTTTCAATAAACCGGATATATATATTGCACGTTTGAATAATGTTAGCAGTTCGTTCAATAAAAGTTATTGCATACATACCTTCCAGGGTGAGCCTGCAATTGCAGTTGATGAAAACGGTACGATCTACGCGGTTTGGACCGATTATAGATTCGGCCATTGGGATATCTTCTTTGCCAGATCATTTGTTGGCGGTCAGTATTTCGAGTCTAATGTAGTGGTCAATGAAAATAACGATAATATGCGAAGTGATCCTGATATCGCAGTAAAGAACGGTGTGATCTATGTGGTTTGGGAGGACGGAGAGTTTGGTGACGATAATAAGACCATCAAGTTCAGTAGATCAATAAATGGCGGATTGACTTTTGAAAACGAGATTGATATCGTACAAGAAGAAGGTAACCAGTTAAACCCGGCATTAGCCGTTGATAAAACAGGGATCGTGCATGTGGTCTGGCAAAATAGAATAACTGCAGGTTATGAAGAGATAACCTATTCAAACTCTACAAATTGGAACATGAAAAAACAAGTTTTTTCTCCCAGTCTCCCAGCAAATCAATTGAATCCATGTATTGCCCTGGATGATTCGCAAAGTGTTGTTAAGATCTATATCGCTTTTGAAAATCGAACCGAAGATACCGACTGGAATGTGACATACATCAGATCGATAGACGGAGGTGCGACGTTTATATCGACCATCACACTTTACACCGAGACCGGTAAATCAAACCAATCAAGCCCCTCTATTGATGCAGATTCAAAAGGTAAAGTTGTTGTTGTCTGGCAAGATCAAAGAAGTAATAATTGGGATATTTATTGTTCGATCTCCACCGATAGCGGCGCCACTTTCGGAAGTCAAAATATAGTGGTAAAGGTTTCATCAATGGATGAGCTCATGCCTGATGTGGCGATCGACAGGAGTAATGGTTCTAATATCGGCATAATTTTCCTAAGTAACAATAACACCACACCTGTCCCAAATAATAATGTCTATTTCACATTATTAACTAATCTTGGTACGGGGCCCAAAACGGAGGTTCGCGTTGATGACACGGAAAACCAGGTAGAAGACCAACTTGATCCCAAGCTTGGCACGGACTCTGGCGGTAGTTTTTATGGTCTTTGGCATGATCTGAGGCACGGTAATGCCGATATATACTTCAACATGACCGATCGTACATTGCCACATGCAGATGCGGGACCAAATATTTATCTGCTTCAAGGGTATTTTGCAAATTTCATCTCTAATGGATCATGGGATAATGTTGGTATTGCAAATTATTCATGGACATTTAATTATCAAGGCACCAAAACGATATATGGATATAACGCACAATTCCAATTCAACCTGCCGGGTAATTTCCTGGTCACTTTAAAGGTGACCGATCATTCAGGCAATTTCGATATTGATACATTAATTGTATATGTTGCAGATCAACTCCCACCCAGTTTATTTGATGACAGGACCGACGCACTGGCATATACTGGGAACAGTTTCACATTCAGAATAAATGCCACCGACACGGGACTAAATTTTGTGAATGTGGCCTATTGGTATAGCCAAACAAATCTCACAACTTGGAATTCATCTATGTCTCCGGGTGTTGGAGATCAATATACATTATCGATCAATATTATCGATACGTTAGAATCCATCTATTATTATTTCAGCGCTAATGACACGCTGAACAATTGGGGAAATTCCATAATCAGGAACAAACCGGTTCTGGACGACGATCTGCCAATATTTGGCCTGGATTCCACACAAGCAACTGCGTATACCGGTAACCAGTTCACCTTCGCCGTGGCGTGTTTGGATAATATAGAAGTGGACTCCGGTTTCGTTGAATTCAAGTATGGCGCCACCGGTACACAGTATAACTTTTCAATGAATAGATCGGGAGCAACGTTTACGGTAAACATCCAACATATCGAACATACTCTAAATACATTGTATTATATCTTTAACTTCAATGACACTTCTGATAACTGGAACAATACTATCCAAGCAACGGCAACTATCGTTGACGATGATAAACCAACATTTGTGATGGATCATAGCCACACAAGCGCTTATACGAACGAGACTTTTAATTTCTCGCTTATATTCGATGATAATATTGCAGAACAAAGCGCAGAGGTTGAATATCGATATGGTATAACTGGTTCATGGTCCCAATTATCGTTGACACAGGATGGTGATCATTTTAATGGTTCGATCACGATCCAGAATTCACTGGAAGACCTGTACTATTTCTTCAATTTTACCGACACATCAAGCCTATGGAATACCTCCACAATAACAAATGTCGATGTAATAGATCTCACACCGCCCATGGTAATAAGCGGTTCAGGCGATTTTTCGACCACTACAGGTGAACTATTTGAAATCTATATTAAGGTCAGGGATGATGTTGAGCTTGGTCAGGTTAAGTTATATTATTCAAAAGAGACAACCACCACCTGGGAAAACTATGTAGCATCACCAAATATCAATGGTAAATATTCCATCACAAATGAAGATCTGGAGATCAATACAACCAAAGATACTACCAGGTTGAGATATTATTTTGAGGCCAAGGATACTTCAAATAATCTTGTAAGTTACGGTACGAAGAACAAGCCATTTAATGTTACAGTGATCGATAATGATAAACCGGTGGCGGATGCGGGCGAAGATATCGATGCTGGACTTAATGATATCGTTCTGTTTGATGGAACCGGATCTTATGATAACATTGCAATCGATAAATATACCTGGTCATTTGAATTTGACGATCTACCACGGACGTTGCTAGGCAGTTCACCAGATTTCGAATTCACCATTTCCGGGATCTATACCGTAACATTACAAGTTATTGATCTGGCAGGTAACTGGGATACGGATAGTGTAAAAGTAGTGATCGGTGGAATTGAACAACCGAACGTATTTTTAGATTCACCAGATAATAATGCAGGGATCAGTGATACATATGTAACCCTGACCTGGCATACCGATTATTCCACTCCGGATCAGATTTCTTATGATATCTATTTCGGAACCGATGAGGTACCAACAAATAAACACAATACAAATCCACTTGAAGAAACAGAATATACGATCGAAGATTTGAGTGTTGGTTCGACTTATTATTGGCAAGTCCAGCCTTTGAAGGGTTCGATCGAGGGTGATATTTCACCGATTTGGAGTTTTACAATTGTAGAGAATGTGACATATGGTCTGGAAATCACTACAGATACCTCTTCGATCGTTATACCCGCCGGTGATTCCAAATCAGTAACATTTACCGTGAAAAATACCGGTAGTTCACAGGACACATTTGAATTGACCGTTAATAAAAATGAGTTGCCAAGCGATGCTGCCGTAGAGTTGGATACCGAAGAATTAACGATCTCAGCCCTGGTTTCATCGAGTGTAAAGCTGACCATCACCACAACCGATGCTACCAAGATCGATGAGTATATCATTAATATAACCGGTCGTTCAAAGAATGCGGAGGAGATCACCAAAGATTCCATTGAGTTCAATGTGATAATCATTGAAGAGGGCAGCGATGAAGATAAAGATGGATTGCCAGATGACTGGGAGTTAACATATTTCGAAAGCATCGAACAATATGATGGAGATGATGATCCCGATAATGATGGCAAATCCAATCTCGAGGAATATTTAAACGGTACAAATCCTATGATTGATGAGACCGATAGTGATAATGACAATCTACCCGATGCATGGGAGTTGGATTATTTCGAAAGCATCGAACAATATGATGGAGATGATGACCCGGATAAAGATGAGTTAACCAATTTACAGGAATATAAAGGTGGTACAAATCCATTAGTACCCGATATATCTGACGGTTATATTAATGATCAAAGTGACGATAACTCGATGCTCATTGCCGGTTCGATAGCAGCCGTGGTAATAGTCATTGTGGTATTACTGCTATTGTTCATGATGTTGAAGAAGAAAAAAGGTGGAAAAGCCGCAGGCGAGGGCGACGAGTCGAAAACCGAGGAGCCCGAAAAGGTGCCCGGGCTGCTTACTCGGCCACAGATCCCGGCCACAGGCACAACAAGTCCAGGTCCAGTTACCGGACCAAGTTCCGGCCAACAACCGAGCACTCCCACTCCAGGCACACCTGGTTCTGGTGCGGCGCCTCCTCAAACTCAAGCTAAACCTCAAGTCCAACAAACACAACAATTGGGGAAACCACAAGTACAGCAAACCCAATCCACAGAACCAAAGCCACCGCATCTGTAAAAAGAATTACAACGCAAAGCCAAATATTTAAGAAATATAAACTCTTTATGACTTGAAATTGAAAGCCCCTGGGCGGGTGACAGAGCGGCGATGTGATCGACTGCAGATCGGTTTTAAGGGGGTTCGACTCCCTCCCCGCCCACTGTGATTTATTATTATTGAGAACCGTGGGAAAATCCAAGTTCCAAATAAATCTCAAATTCCAAAATATTTTTCCTTACTATTTCGGTGAACGAGCAGGTTTACCCCGAGTTTTGGGATGACCGTAAAACTTTTTGTGAGGGGTCCGAGACCGTAGGTCAAGGGGAACCCGAAGGGGCGAATGAAATGAGCTTGTGGCTTTAGCCACTATTTTTCCGTTAACGCTTTTGCACGAAGTGGAAAAGGGTTACAGCGCAGTTCACCGCCAAAAAGTTTCCGTTCGACTCCCTCCCCGCCCACTTCGATCATTTTTGGTTGGGAAACGTGGGAAAATCCAAATCCCAAGCTCCAAGACATACACAAAAATTAGATGAGAAATTAATTAAGTTTCATTTTTGCTGTGGCTTAGAATTCCTTTGAAAAATAACTTATTAATATCAGAATTCTAACCCTCCCAAATAAATTCCAATGACCAAATCCCAAACAAACTTTTAACTTTTACATTTTACATTTTTAAATTTGACTTTTCCAACTTTGGAAAAGTCGAAGAGTTTTCCAATGTAGAATAATTTTTCTCAGGAAAATTGTTCCAATTTAATATTATCTAAACAATAAAAAAATTATAAATATTACATTGAGATTCTGTTTTAAATATATTACACATCTACGGTGCAAAATATGGTACTCAAAGTTTACAATACCCTGACCCGACAAAAAGAAGAATTCCACCCGATGACCGGCAACAGAGTATATATGTTCGTCTGCGGGCCTACTACTTATGACCACAGCCATCTTGGCCATGCCAGAACTTATGTGGCCTTTGATGTCATTGCCAGATATTTGAGATATCAAGGTTATGATCTATTCTATTTGATGAACATCACCGATATTGACGATAATATAATCAAGCGTGCAAATGAGCGGGACATACCACCGGCAGAACTTGCGGAGAAATTTTTCAAGTTATTTATTAAGGACATGGATACACTCAATATCAACTCCGTGAACTTGTATGCAAAGGCCACCGAACATGTTCAGGAAATAATCAGTCAAATCGAAACACTGATGGAAAAGGGTTTTGCGTATAATGTTTCCGGGAATGTATATTTCGAGGTCCGAAAATTTGGCGATTTTGGCAAGTTATCGGGTCAGGACCTGGATTCGCTTCAAGCGGGCGCCAGGATAGAGGTTGACCAAGAAAAGCGCAACCCAGAAGATTTTGTATTATGGAAATCGGAGAAGCCCGGTGAACCTACCTGGGATAGCCCCTGGGGATCTGGCCGACCAGGCTGGCACATCGAGGATACGGCTATTACCACAAAATATTTCGGCGACCAGTATGATATTCACGGCGGTGCGAGAGATCTGATCTTCCCACATCATGAATCCGAGATCACTATTGCAGAATCCGCAACCGGAAAAAAACCTTTCGTCCGGTACTGGTTTCATTCGGGATTCCTCAATGTCGAAGGCGAAAAGATGTCAAAATCTCTCGGCAATTTCTTTACCATACAAGATGTTTTACAAAAATATAATGCTGAGATCATTCGATATTTCCTATTATACACACATTACAAGAGCCCCATCGATTTTGCTGAAAAATATCTTAAAGAAGCAGCAGTCAGTTACGAGCGGCTGAATAAGTCATACCAGGGATTGATATCTGCCGTAGAAAATGCCCCGGATGATACCGGGACTACGAAAGACGACCTGGAATTATTGGAAAAAGTTAAGAAATACCGCGAGGAGTTCTTATCAGCCATGGATGACGACTTTAACACACGCGAGGCCATTGCAACATTATTCGAATTCTCTCATACATTAAATAAAGCGCTTTTTGGCGCTGTTAACCCGCCAGCAAAAGATACGCTTACGCAAATTCAAAATACCTTTCTCGAGATCACAAATATTCTCGGATTGTTCGAGCATGATGCATCGGGGAAAAAAACCGATGCTGGCGATAATATTGTCGATGAACTCATTGGCCTGTTGATCACGATCCGCGATAAGTTACGTGCTGAGAAAAATTTCAAGCTCACCGATGAGATCAGGGACACCCTAAAGTCGATAGGTGTGAAGCTCGAAGATTCCAAGGGCGGTACATCTTGGAAGATCGTGGAAAAAAAAGAATAATTTCAAGATCTTTTTTTCTTTTGTTCCGTTTTAGGCTTTTTGTTTGATTCTGGCTTCTCTTTTTTTTCCGATTCTCCAGTATTTCGAAAGCTAAAATATCCAAAAAATAGACCCGTGACAATTAGGCAAATTACGCCCAATGATATCTGAACATTAATGTCAGATAGGTCTATCCAGGCACCTAGACCATCTTTATTATCCTCTTCACCGTTTGGGTCTGGGTCGCCATTACCAGATTCCTTCGAAATGCCATAATCAATTAATTTTTCGGTAAGTTCGACCGTGTTAAATAGATCTTTTTGGACCTTTTTAACGATGCCTTTTGCTTTTGTGGAATAATAATATTCAATTGTTTTTTCATTTAAATATTCAGTGGTATTACCTTTTATCATAGGCATCCACTGGCGTTCTATGATCAAAAAAGTATCGAACGTACCGGCAGGTACTTTTACACTGATCATTCTGTCACATAAGAACGTGCTGTTGATGATCTCTTCAATACTATGTGACCCGGAATTATTGTCGGCTTTTTTATAATCAAGATCCCATTGGCGTTCTACTCTTCGCGTCCATTTGCTACCCATCGTGATATTATCGGGCTTGGTCAATTCCAAATAACTATATGTAAAATTATCATGAGTATAAGCAGTAGTATAATTATTTCCCACATAAAATCCTAAGGTTATATCTTGTCTATATGTTATTAATTCTAAATTGTTCTTGTTGATAACTTTTTTTATATAAAAGTCATTTTCATTTGGCGATACAACAATATCCGGCCATTGTATAATTTTTCCGTCCCCTTCTAATACCAAAACCGACGTATTTTCATTTTTTACTTTAATTATATTCTCTTCTTTGAATGATATATTATATTCAAAAACATAACCGTTCATATTATCATTTATCTCATACACCCAATAAAACCCCAGATCGGGCTGCAGTGATCCACTTGTCAATGGTGCCGCTATGGCCGTATTGTAATTTGATAAAATGCCAAGATTGACAAACAATAAGGTTATGGTAATAACCAATGCCTTAATCAGGTATGAAGTTTTGTCGGTCATGTGTATCACAGGTTAATTTTTTTCTAGAGTGAATTATTATATATAAAATTTAAATGATATTAATGTTGTGTAGAAATAGAAATTAATTATTCGATAATATATAGATTTGTAGATTTTTTGATAATTTGATGGGATGTGAATTGACAGTAGCCGTGATGAGTTATTGATAGACAGATGCCTTGATTGATTGTTGATTGACAGATGCCTTGATTGATTGTTGATTAATTGAAACCTAGTTTTAAAGACAAATCCTGGAATCAACTCAGCACCAACCCAGCCAGGTATCTGCTCAGCATCAACCCAGCACGGTATCTGTTCAGCATAAACTCATCCCGGTATCTGTTCAGCACAAACCCAGCACGGTATCTGTTCAACATCAACCCAGCAAATTATCATCTCATTCCCAACCCATCAAATACCCATTTTCATAAATATATATATATCATCTATTTTTTTCACCTTGACCTTCATGCCGATCCTCAAGTCCTTTTCCGGTACCTGGCCCTGGCAAATTATCTTGGGGTTGGCCGCGATCTTTCCAATTTCATCATTTTTATCGGCAGAAACATCCAATTCCACGATCCCCAATATCAATGGAGCATCGAACCCGTCGTGTGCAACCTGAAGGACAGTATATGTCATGATATTTCCGGTATCGTTGATCTCTCGTGGTTCTGTTTTACCGGTGCAGATAATGCACCGTTGTTTTGGCGGAATAAATATCTGTCCGCACACGCACATCGACGCATTTAAGGTTCCCATTATACTATACCACCTCGAGTATGTTTACAAGATTATTACTGGCCAGGCCGCCGATGCTCTGGCTCAGACCAATTTTCACACCATGGACCTGGCGCCTACCTGCGTCACCGAACAGCTGCCAGACCAGTTCTACCACCTGGGCAAGACCAGATACACCAACCGGGTGACCGCGCGCTTTCAGGCCGCCGGAAGGATTTACCGGCAGTTCGCCATCCAATTTGGTCACACCGTTCAAAAGCGCCTTAAAACCCTGACCGGGCGCAAAGAAGCCCAGATCTTCAGTATCAATTATTTCGAAGCTGGTAAATGCATCATGCACCTCGGCAATGTCTATCTGATCCGGTTTTCTACCAGACATTTTATAGGCCATTGCAGCCGCGCGGTGTGTGGCTTCAAAGGAGGTCAAGCTATTTCTGAATTGTACTGCAACATGCTCTGTTCCATGGCCAATACCCGTAATTCGTACGTTGGCCGGTTTCGAAGTCAAGATCATCGCGGCGGCACCATCACTTATTGGACTGCAATCAAATAACCGTAACGGTGTTGCAATGAGCCTACTATTTCGTACGGTTTCAAGATCGATCTTCTTCTGGAAGTGAGCATAGGGATTCAATAGACCGTTATCGTGGTTCTTCACCGCCACCAATGCCAGGTCATCCGGGGTTAAGCCGTGGTCATGCATATATCTCCGTGTCACCATGGCGGCCAGGGCGGTCATGGTACAGCCATGCCTGCGCTCGACCGGATCGATCACCTCGGACAAAATACCGGTAGTGTCTGCAGTTGATAGATGGGTCATTTTCTCACTGGCCAAGACCAGAACCCGTTCATAACACCCCGAGGCTACCGCAAGAAATCCTGCCTGGAACACGCCGGCACCGGATGATGACCCGCTTTCCACACGCAGGGCCGGCAGACCGCTTAGACCGATATGGTCTGCAATAGACGATGATAGATTACTTATATTTGTGAATTTTTCACCGCTCATGTTGCCGAAATATACTGCATCAACCTTTTCCATTAACTCGGGCGACTGCATATTCGTTACAGCTTCAAGTGCAAGCTCAAATAACGATCCATCCCGTCTTCCAAACTTTGCCAAACCGGCAGAGGCAACATATACATTTTTCATTCTATCAACTGTTCATTATAAAAAAATTGCTTCGCAAAAAAGATAATGATCGAGACAATTTTTTTATTAATTCATTTTTCATTCTTCATTTTTCAATTGATCTATTGAACCATGCCCAGGTTTTTTCAAGACCGGTTTTTAGATCAATTTTCACTTCCCAATCCAGTGTCTTATGTATAAGGGAGATATCCAAATATATTTTAGCAATGTCATGCTTCTGAGCATCATTGTACTGTGCTGCGATCTTTTTACCCACAATTTCGCTTATAAGTTCGAGCAATCGATCAAGTGACACGCCTTGGCCACTACCCACGTTGAAAGTTTTTGTCTTTGATCTGGTATTCATGGCCAAAATATTAGCTTCGATCACATCGGAAATATATATGTAATCACGGACATTACTTCCATCGCCGTATATTATTGGGGGTTCGGATCTTAACATTTGATCGAAAAATGATGCAATAACACCTTGGCCCGTTTCTTGCTTTTGGCCGGGACCATAAGGGTTTGATATTCTCAGGACGCTGTAATCCAATCCGTATTGTTCAAAATAAAATCCCAGCAAATGCTCGATCATAACCTTGGTAATTGCATAGGGTGTGGTTGGTTGTAACCGGTTGTGTTCCGGAATGGGTAACGATTCCAGAGAACCATATATCGTACCTCCGGAGGACGGGTAAATGATCTTTTTTATATTATTCTCTGTCGCGGCCTTGAGGATGTTCAATGTACCTTTCAGATTTTTTATTTCTTTACTCGGGTCTTGTACCGATATTCCAGGATTAGTTACGGTTATATAATGGAAAATATAGTCCACATCAGCCATTGCGGTCGATACCGTCTCGTGGTCTAGAAAATCGCCGGTTATTATAGTAGGTGTTATTTCAAGATCAGAACCCTTTGGATCATAAGGCATAATATCAAAGACCTTAACTTCATCACCATCATGTAATAATCTCTGAACAAGGTGGTCTCCGATAAATCCCAAGCCGCCGAATACCAAACAATTAGCCATCCCACTTCTCCATTTATTCTAGATCTTTCTGATTTTCTTTATAGTTCAATTTATAAAAACTCTGATAATCCTTATCTTGATATTTGATCTTCATCCACCATTCCTTATTTTCAACATACCAGTTTATTGAATCTGTTATTGCACTTTTAAAATCATATTCGGGTTTCCAGCCAAAAATTCGTTGAATTTTATCTGTATTCACGGCATGACGCGGCACATGACCTAAACGGTCTTTCACATGGTTGATAAGGTCATTGTTTTTACCTAATGTCTCGAAGATTATTTCCGTTATCTCAAGTACACTCAATTCTTTATTTGCACCTATATTGAATATTTCACCGTCATGGCCAACGGAGTGCAGTACCATGTCGATTGCCTTGCAATGGTCAAGAACATAGATCCAATCTCTGCTATTTCTGCCACTACCATATATGGGCACCGGTATGTTTTCGATCGCATTTGTTACGAATAATGGGATTAATTTCTCGGGATATTGATAGGGGCCGTAATTGTTTGTACAACGCGTGATAATAACCGGCAGGTCATACGTTGACCAATATGAATATGTAAGTCTATCTGCACCGGTTTTACTTGCTGCGTATGGGCTTTTCGGGTTCAGGGGCGAATCCTCGGTGGAGGGTGTGTCTCCACAATCACCGTATACCTCATCTGTGGATATCTGAACAAAGCGTTTCACCGGATACTGCCGCATCGCCTCCAATAATATAAATGTACCATATACATCTGTCCGTACAAACTCGTCGGTGTAATAAATGGATCGGTCAACATGTGTCTCGGCGGCAAAGTTCACCACATAATCTGCCTTTACCATGCACTTCTCCACCACTTCACGATCACAAATATCTCCCTTCACAAAACTGTAGTTCGGGTCATTCTCAATATCGCGTAGGTTATCGGGATTGCCAGCATAGGTCAATTTATCCAGATTTATTATTTTATAGTCCGGATGGGTTTGCATTATGTACCGTACAAAGTTCGAACCTATGAAACCCATGCCGCCCGTTACTAATACTGTAGTCATGAGATCACATTTATTCTTTTCACAAACCTAATCGAGGTATAAAACACTTACTGTCATATAATTATTGATCGATACTGAATCAATTATGGGTCAGGGGTTACAATTTAGGGGTCTTATGCCTGTTACACCACAGATAATGAATAAAACCCAAATCCAAATAATACCAAAACCCAAACTAAAAATATATAATATCATATCCACTTTTGGATTTTGATCTTGGTGTTTTCTTTGGATTTTTTTCTTTTGGGTTTTTAATATCCACCATTCACCCTTTTTTCTACACCGATAATAACAGCCAGGAGCCGTTAGCCGAAACCGTCTGACGATACTAGCCTCGATACCGTTAAACGAAAGCGTTAACCGAGCACCCTTCGGTATAACATAAAAAAAACTGTCCCCTCATTCAGTAGAGAGCATACTGCAACGAGAGATCTAAATGCTAATCTCTTTCAGTGTTACCTCGGCAGTGAGCCGCTCGGAATTCCATTCATAATCTTCGGCCGTATGAACTGCCAGACCTGTGAATTTACCCGAGCTGACCATTCTGATCTTGAAATAACCTCCACCACTGCCGCCAATTGTCCCGTTGAGAACTATGGTCTCGTAATTTTCACCATCGATTGTAGTTTCATCTCCCTGTTCGATAATTAACTGTAAAATAACTCCGGACTCTGACATGAACATCATAGAGTCCCCCGCAAGAAATACGCGCGGTCTTGGGAGGTTCAATGATAGTGCCTCACTGATATGTACTATTGTATCTTTTGGTTCGGGGCTATCTTCCGGGTACCCTGAACCGGAATCATGGAATTCCATATCTGCCATATTACTGATCGAGGTATATTCATAATATATGGTATTGTTCGAAAATCTATCAGGATCCACATTCCAGGTTGTGTTAACGATCGTCATTTCTATCGGGAAATTGGACTCGGCCCCGCTGTCCGGTATTGCGGAATTGCCGGTCAAAGTCAGATCATTGCGCTCGATACCGCAGGGATATGGATCGCCTGCCCGGTTTTCATGAAAACCAAAACCCAGGAGTTCTGTTGTATACGTTGCATTACCTTCCATGGGAATAATACTGCCCGTGTTCGGATCTATTGTACTCCCTGAAAATGTACCCTTGCCAAACATATAATTCTCAATTACAATATCATTCTCGATGACCATGCGCACCTGTTCAATGCTCAGATTAATATTCATGTTGTCACTTCGAACGATCGTCATCGTGCCGTGACCAAGGATAGAAACGCTCTTTGATATGATCGTGGTGTCTATGATAGTTACATTTATCCATAAGGAGGTACAATTTATTGTGGCTTCGCATGCACCGGCCTCTGAGAGATCTTGTATGTAATACTCACCAGTACCATGTAGTGAGTAATAATATAGACCGCTTTTATGTATAACCTCGATATCGCCAATGCTTTTCAACTTCAATATCTCCACACCATTACGCTCACGCTCTTCCATCAGATGATCCCAATCATAGAGTGCTTCATAATCAAAGCCAGGGCCAATGAACTCATGGTTTTCGTTTATGATTTCAAGTATCCGTGCGCCTATCAATGTCTTGTAATAAAACACCTGCACATCCAGTGAATGCTTTGATATCGGTACCAACCTGGAGTTAAGTCCGAAACTGGTCTGGTTGATCATCGTAAAAACCGAACTGTTGAACTCTTCTTTATCACCTGTTGAGATATCGGTTATTACCACTTTGAGATGTGACCTATTGATCGTATCATTTAATAGGATCAAGTAATCTAGGCCCGTAACCCAATTGAGCAAGATCTCAGCATTGACGTTATGGACAGTATAACTGTTATCAATAACTATGTTTACCACATCAGTGGCCGTTGCTCCCAGATCATCGGTGATCCTGACCTTGGCTAAATATTCGCCTTCAACAGCATAGTTGTGGGTCACTATCCCTGTACTGGTAGAGTTCCAATCAAAAACGTCGTCACCGTCAAAATCCCATTCATACTTGACTATTGCCCCGTCAGGATCAAAACCAGTACACTTCAGCATTATCTGACCAGTATGTGCGGTCTGGTTTAACCCGGCATCTGCGATCGGTAAAACATTTTGAGGTTCGGTTATTGTGATCTTATGGTCCACGATGGTTTTATCACCATAATTATCGGTCACCGTCAATGTTGCATTATAAATGCCAGCGGCATCGTAGAAATGGATGGTCGGTATCATGGCTGCGGAATGCCAGTCTATAATACTATCACCGTTAAAATCCCATTCGAAGCTTGTTAAGTATCCGTCGGTATCGAATGCTTCGATATTAAAATAAATTATTTCATATACAAAACCCACGACATCTTCGCCTATTTCAACTATAGGTTTTCGATTTTTTACAGTAACCGTTATTGTATCTGTAGCGTTAGAGTCATCATCATCGGTAACTAAAAGTGTGACTATGTACACACCAGGGTAATAATATGTATATTTTGGATTTGCCTCGGTACTGTGATCCTGCCCCAGGTCAATATGATCGCCAAAGTCCCATGAATAACTCACGATCGAGCCGTCAGGGTCTGAAGAATTCGTGCTATTGAACTGTATCTCTGTCATGGTCGGGATCGTTATGTCCTCGCCAGCATCAGCGTGTGGCGAATTATTTGGTTTCTTTTTATCGCTATCATCGGAATCATCAGGATCCTCAAAACAACCCATAGTGAAGGTTAACGATGAAAGAATTAGTAAGCATATTATGAAAACGACAATTTTTCTTCGCATAGGCACCACATATAAAGATATTATTTTTAATATAAAAAGGTTTATTAATATTTATATATATTTAATAATAAAAAGGATATGAACATTACTATAATACATTTTTAACCATTCTCCATAATTAGTTCCTTAAACTCTTGTTCCATGTCCTTAAATTTACTCATATCTCCATTCCAGTCAGCGATAATAACTCTATAATCATTATTGATCTTGTTGACAACGTTTTTCATTTTCTCCCTGAATCTGATTATATCCTCACCAGTTCCTATGACCGCAATAAAGAAATTCGGCCCGTCCTCAACTAAGATCTTGTAATCGCCATGCTCAATATTTTTTAGACCACCCCCAACTTGAAGCGTATCTTTGATAAAGGTTTTTATGACCGAAAACATTGAACCAAAGAGATCACCGTCCATCTCAATATTTGGATCCAGGTTCTTATGGTACATCACTATACTTGTATTATCCAGAAGCATTATATAATGAACCTTAAAAGGCTCTAAACGTTCTTCTCGTTCTTTTAGTTCTTTCGCCTTTATACCATTCTTAACTGCATTTAACAAATCAATTTTATTGACCGGTTTTACAATATAATCAAATGCTCCCTTTTTCATGACCTCCACACCGGTTTGAACATTATCTACTCCGGTCACCATGATCACGGGTATATTCTGAAAATGTTTCTTGACCCTGCCTAAACAATGAATACCATCTATTTTTGGCATAATAATATCCATCAATATCAGATCGATCTCATGTTGTTTCAATATTTGAATAGATCTTACACAACTTTCACCTTCAAATACCTCATAGCCCGCTCTCTCCAAGTGTCTTCGGAACATTTTTCTTATTCCAGCCTCGTCATCCACGATCAATATTTTTTTAAGTGCCATCATAACCCTTCTAAATATTCACACTGACCGGCAGTTTTAAGGTAATAGTAGTGCCCTTTCCCGGTTGACTATTTACATCTATTATTCCATGATATCTCTTAACTATTTGATGTACGACAAAAAGGCCTAGGCCCGTTCCTTTTCCTACCTCTTTTGTGGTGAAAAACGGGTCAAAGATCTTTTTCTGATCCACTTCGGAAATGCCTTTTCCGGTATCTGTAATTTGCACCTGTATTAAATTGTCATGTTCAAAAGACCCTATTGATAATTTACCATTTTCGTCCATTGCATCTATTCCATTAGTGATCAGATTTATGAATACCTGCTGCATTTCCTCTTTATTTACCTTTATTTTTGACAATTTTTGCAAATAGAATCTGAATTTAATATTTGTTAATTTCGAAGAAAACTTCACCAGTTCACAACTTTGTTTTATTATCCTGTTAATATCCCAAGGTTGGACTTTGATCGTGGATGCATCACGTGAATAAATTGAAAGATCCCTTACTATTTCTTTAATTCTATCTGCAGCGATCAATATATCTTTTCCATCTTTCTGTATCTGGCCGGGATCATTCTCATCAAGAATTATTTCCGTAGTACCGATTATGACCTGAAGTGGGTTGTTGATCTCATGAGCAACTCTGGTTGCGAGTGAACCGATCCCCGCCAATTTTTCTTTTTGTAATAATTTAGCCTGTATCGATCTCAATTCTTGATATGCGTGTTGCAGATCTTGATGCATTTTTGTCTCCCGTAGATCCTTGGCCACACATACTATTCCCTCGATCCCGCCAGTTTTGTCTTTCATAAATGATCCCGAAAAACTCATAGGTATTCTTCGGCTGTCTTTGGTTTTATAGATCATCTCCACATCTTTGATGTTAGATCCGTTCATCAATCTCTGAAGCTCCACATTTTTAAATTTCATGTCCGTACCTGGGTTGGTTTTTTTGCTGCCCTTACCTGGCTGGATCAGTTTATTAATTGGTTTTCCAATGAGTTCAAAGTCTTGATAGCCCAATAAATTGAGAGTGGCTTTATTCACATTGGTTATATTTCCTGTGGTATCGATCACGATCACGCAATCGTTCATTGAATCAAAAACAACTTTTGCAATTAACTCGAGCCGTGAAAACATAAATCGGTATTTTGTTATCGCATACGCGATAAATCCCGCCATGATCACGGTAAGTATTCCAGCAAGTTCAAAAACAGTAATACCTAATGATGGAAGGATCACATCTGTTATGCCGCCTATTAGCACGGGTATCGATGAGCCGACCAAGATCAATTTTGCTTGTGTTTTTATAATAAAAATATCTTCGCGTTTATATGTCAGATACAGTAAAACAAGCCCGGCTATTGAAAATAATGAATGAAAGAATGCTATAATGAAAAACAACGGACCAGGTTGAGGACTATACCCCCAAACATAGTGTTTAAATGTGGGTGCAAACAGATCTGTCCAAAACATCAAGTAGGTAATCACTATCATATATGGGATTATTATAGAAAATAAATACTTGCTATTTTTTTTATTATAAACTCCAGAGAACGCCAATACAAAACACAAGAAAAATAATGACGCAAAATGCCCACCTAGATGTTCTAAGCGTCCCCAAAACATTACTGTAGAAACATCTGTTGCCGACCTTACTGCAATTTGACAGCCAGTCCAGATCATAAACCCCAGAAGCATTAACATGAAGAAGATATTCTGGATCTTGACCGGACGAATTCGAAAAACAAGTATCAAAATAATGAAATTAATAAATAAAGCGATAATAGATGGTACTGAGTAGATATCTAATACAAGTTCGAGGGCCATTAATACACCATTATATGAAACGAAAATACATTACATCTTTGTTGAACATTAAAATTAACCTAATATCTCAATAAATATCGCTGCTAGTTCCATAGGATCTAATAACTTTTATTTCCTCTCTTCTTTCTCAGATATATACTTCAACGGTCATCCAATGGAAGTTAATTAATATACTTATAAAACACTATTTAAATGTATCGATTACAGTTACTGAATGAACAAAATAAATACATCCCAAATCCCTTGATGTTGAAAAATTATCACTGAATTTGGACAGAGGGGGGAGTAAAAAGGAAAGAGAGTCATGTCGCTATGGCTCATTGGAAATTGAAAAATACAACGTGGAAAATAGAATTTGAACATAAATTCATCTCACTTTTAACTTTTAGAATTTGCCTTATCAATTTGCTTTAGCAAATTTTTACAAGGGTATAAATTCTGAATATAATTACATAATTAAAAAAAGAATTTATAGCTCGAGA
>JAEHCK010000097.1 GCA_020696345.1 Thermoplasmata archaeon
CAACGCCAGGTCTCGTATTTTGTGGTTGCAAGATCAGGAACTATGGTTTGATTATCGAACTCTGGCATATATTCATCATCTTTGTACCAATAGCACCAGTATTCCATTTTGTTCAATGGCGTTTCAATATCCTTTGCTTTTGAGATCAATAGGCTCAGATCATCGGTAGTTTTGGGATCACTTGGTAGTATGGCAACCCCAGGTTGGGCGGGTTTGTTGTTTATTACTTCTATTTCAATATACTCATAGATCTCCGTATCGGTATCGTTGCAGGTTATGTTCAATGTATACCATCCGAGGTATGCAGTCTTCGTTGGTGTAAATTCTGCTTCCCATTGGTCGTTCTGAAATTCAACATTAGAAATATATTGTGTCTGCCACAACATGTCGAATGGTGATTTGTATTTGACATCGATGATCAGCGAATCGATCTGTATTTCTATATCATCCGGATCGATAAAAATATTCAAGATCTTTGTTCTATTCACCTGAATATTTGAAGTTGATATATCCAAGATCTGCGGTTTATTGTTAAGGACCTCAATAAAATAAGTGTCCTGCCAAATGTCCTGATATTGAAAAAGATCTTCGCATGTAAATTTGAATGAATACAACCCAGGTTTTGCATTGGCCGGTGGAGTAAATGTTACTTCCCAGCGGTTGTCAACATATTCGGGGGTGGTCAAATAATCTATTACCCAGACCGAATCATTGGGCGATTTATATTTAACAACCAATGTTAGATCACTTTCCAAGTCCTCAGAATCTGTTAAATTAATGGCAATCTTCGTGGAATGAGTCCTATTTATAGTATCCACCGATCTGATATCAACGACTTTTGGATATGTATTTTGCGTCCAGTTAACGGACCAATCATGCAGTATGCCTGTTTGACCGCCTGAGGCATAATTAGCTCGAAGTTTGATCGAAGGATATTGAATGGGGTCAATGCCGGACACATCGATCGTTTTAGCAGTTAGATCCTGAAAACCTGATATCACGGAATTGGATTGTGCATCAAGCACCGAGACCTTCAATGACCCGCCGCTGGGTTCGGTTTTGTTTACGATCAAGGTATTAAAATAATGATCAATCGGCATATCGATCTGTGTAGTTCTCATAGACCCGGAGTTTAAAAATTCAGCATTCCCGTCCACACTATCCATATTATTCGAGTCTTCAATTTTTATGCCGCCATACAATGTATCGCACCATGTATTGCTGTTATTCCAACAAATACCCCAGTAATGTAAAATCGATGTAGAATAACCGCCACCTTCAAATGCCGCATTTAATTTGATCTTAGGATATTGCACAGGGTCGATGTACGAAATATCGAACTCGCCATTATTAACATATTTGGGACTGCCCGGTATCTTTTGATCATTTGCAGCATCCAAGATCGTAACGTTGAGGTATGTATTTGTTACTTGAGATCTATCGATCATAAATGCGTCCCAGAGCATTCCGGGCGGGAGTGTGATCGGTTTTGAGGTAAGATTTCCTTGGTTGGCTGACATGTTTGTAAAATTTTCATAGATATCTTTAATTTCTATTTCCGAGCGAGTGATATTTGATATTCGCATCTCGTCGATCTTTCCGTTAAACGATAAAGCTGAACCACCAAAATATTTACCGATATATACTGATGCTGTGTTACTGATCGAACCTGTAGTTGAATCTGTAGTGGAATTTTCTAATTTGCCGTCAAAATATAGTTTAAGCTTATCTGTGCTTGTATCACGTACACCAACAATGTAGTGCCATTTGTTATCGGTGATCGATGTAATACTATCTATCCCTGATGGAATGCTGTTTGAACATCTAATAGCAAATCGTAATTTTCCATTATTCGGAATCCATAATTGATAATATTCTGGAGTAAAACTATATTTTGCTATAATATTTGCAGCGGTGCCCGTAGTTTTAACCCACGCCTCAATTGTAAAAGATTCTGAGGCGCCAAAATTAAGACTTGGATCGCTACTAACAGTAACTCTATCATTACCGCCATTATAATCTAAAGAGTTGTTGAACTTACCAGTTGTCCATGTTGCGCCAGTTATTGTCCCATCATTATTGTTATTGGTGGCGTCAAAAGCTGTTGAGCCCGACCCCTCATCAAAATGCCATAATGCGACAGTATTTGAATCGAGATAAGGAGTGACATTCATTCTGGCATCTCCTCCAATGATCTTTGTATTATCACTTATTCCCCAATCCACATCAGAATCATCGGTAAAACTATCCAACCAGCTGCCGCCTTGGGTGCCATTTTCGATTATACCAATAGTGCCAAGAGCACTTCGCGAACCAGAAGGTATATGATCATCAATAATAACATCTTCATCTTGGATATAGATTTCTTCCAAGTTTTGATCTTCAAAATAATTTTGACAATTTTTAGGAAAACAGATAAAATTGAAACCAGAAAGTAGTATTAATGCGACGACCAAGGTAAACGTAACAAATAAGTTTTTAAACACTCGGATCACCTCCCAGGCTTGAATTATATAAACCTGTTTTGATATATAATAATTTCCGAATACAATAAGAAAATATTATAGAAATATATGATTTCCAATTCCCCCCACTACATCCAAGTCATAGAGTTTATATATAATTTGGTTCTGTGATTAAGCTATAATCGGATAAAATTATGTATAACAGAAATTTATTCATAAGAATAAAAAATTAATGATCTATCGTTAAATTCTAACTTTGCATTTATTATTTATTTGTTATATAATAGTTGGAGGCAAAACCAAATTGTTTAAAGAATTACAAACTAATGATAGGCTCTGGAAGCAATTCACTAAACAAGAGGAATATGATAACCCCAACCTGGATGAATATGGAAGATTTCCTTACTCATCGACTGTACATAAAAATGTGTTAAACCCAGAGGTATCAAAGTTTTTAATAGAAAATGGCTTAAAAGTTGAATACCCCGAGTCAAAAACGTTTGCCGTGTGCCTAACGCACGATATTGATTTAGTTTATTTCCCAGAGTTAAAAAAGGTACACGATATTGTTCAAAAATCCAGAATTCTGGGGTTTAATGAACCATTGGGCGGGATACCTGAAAAAATCTATGGTAGAATTAATCGGCTCTGGAATTTTTCGAAAATTATGAACCTGGAGAACAAATATGATGCAAAATCGAGTTTTTATTTTTTGGCATTGGAAAAAAATGAACTGGACTTTAGGTATGAGTTAGATGAATTAGAGGATTTATTGAGAGAAATAATTAACAACGGTTGGGAAGTAGGGCTTCATGGTGGGCCAAATGCATTTAACGATCTTCAGGTGATTAAAAAAGAGAAAAAGAAAATTGAGAACCTTATCGGTAAAAAGATCATTGGGTATCGAAATCATTACATGAAATTTGAAATTCCTACCACATGGGAATTATTAACAAAAGCCGGATTTAAGTATGATACGACCTATGGGTATCATGATCATGTTGGTTTTAGAAATGGCATATGTCATCCGTTCAAACCCTGGAATTTAAAAACTGGTAAAAGTATTGAGATAATGGAACTCCCGTTAATTATCATGGATTCGACTTTATTAAATTATATGAAACTCGATATTAAAAGTTCCTGGGAAATTGTTAAACAACTCATTGATACAGTAAAAAGTTACCAAGGTACGATCACTATTTTATGGCATAATAATAATTTTATCGGCGAAATGTTAGGTTTCTATGAAAAAATATTAAAATATTGTAATAAAAAGGATGCATGGCTGACATCAGGAAATGAAATATATAGATGGTGGAAAAAGAATAATTTCTTCGACGTTAATACGGGTCTATAGGATCAAAATACTTTGGAAATATATAATATAATATTACATTGACTGAGGAAAATTAATGGAATATTCTAAAAAAGATCTAATCAAAGATTTACAAAAAATGGGTTTGAAAGCGGGCGATATCTGTGTTGTGAGATCGTCTTTACGAAATATTGGCAAAATCAGCGGTGGAAAACGCTCTGCGGTGTTTCTTGATGCACTGTTTGAGACGGTTGGTAAAAAGGGTACAATTGTTATGCTCACTTTTACCGATCAATATCAGTTACCACTGGATCCAGATGATCCAAAACAAATATTTACCAGAGATAAACCTACTAACTCAGGTGGATTGTCAGCCGAGTGTTTATCAAGACCAGATGCAATAAGAAGTAGCCACCCCATTAATTCGTATTGCGCTATAGGTTCCGATGCACACTTTATCTTAGATGGGCATGATGCAAAGAGTTCATGCTTTGATCCAATAGGTAAAGTTATTGAAAAAAAAGGCAAAATGCTTATAATTGGGATTTTATATTCCAGCCCTGGATTTACTACGGTACATTGGGCCCAATGGAAATTAGGCCTGTCTACAAAATCAAAATATAAAAACAAGCTCGGAGCGTATTATATAGATGAAACCGGTCAAAAACAAGAATTCCTCCGAAAAGATATTGGCGGATGCAGCATGGGTTTTTCGAAATTCTATGACCACTACCGCAAAGCTGGAATCCTAGTAGAAGGCACAGTGGGCGATGCACCAAGTATGTTGGTCGATGCCAAAAAAGCCCTTGACGTTGAATTGGCTCTAATTAAAAAAGACCCCAACTTCCCGTTCTGTGATAATCCGGGATGTAAAACTTGTCGTATTGGTTGGGAATTTAGCAAAACATCTCCAATAATTTTCTATTTGAGAAATCCCAAAAAAATATATTCACTGATCTTTAAAAGATCGTTGTTATGATACTACAATAAAGAGATATTCCTGCTACAAAATACATGAAAAATGATTGAGCAATATTTTATTACTATCATTTTATATACTCATTTTGCATCTTACAGGTGCAACACCCTGTAGGAATGTATAATCAGGATTCCTCGGTTTATAATCTGAATTTATCATAAAAAATTTGTTACATTGGTGTATCATAAAAAAAATTAAATAGAAATCAAGAATTACTTAAATTATAAAAACAATTACTTGAAAAATGTTGTGGTGAAATATAATGAGTAAAACCAAATCTTTTGAAAAGAGTTTTTTAATTACTGAAGAAAATATAAAATTATTTGCTGAGGTCACTGGTGATAAAAACCCCATACATATTGATGAAGAATATGCAAAAGGAACAATATTTAAAGAAAGAATCTGCCATGGCATGCTCATAGGTAGCTATATTTCTGCAATAATCGGTAATGATTTTCCTGGAAGGGGGACAATATATTTATCCCAAGTACTTTTTTTTAAAAAGCCAGTTAAAATAGAAGATGTGATTTCAATAAAGATTTCATTTATTGAGGCAATAAAGAAAAATCGGATTAGATTAATTACAAATTGTACGAATCAATTCGGTGAAACTGTTGTAGAAGGCGAAGCAGTTGTGATACCACCCGAATCTTTTTATTTATTATGAATTGTCGCAAAATGTTTAAAATGTTGTTTAATAAAAGTGACCCTATATTATCAATTCATAAACAGAATGGATCAGCTTAATTTTTCGAATCATTTCATTGCATATTCAATGAATTTAAAGAGTTTAATAGGATTAATAGATTCTTTATTTCCAACTATAAGAACGGCCAATGCACCAACTAAATTACCAATAAGAGGAACAACTTCTGGTGGTGTGCCATTTTTTACCAGTAGAGAAGTTATCGATAATACTGCATCTCCAGCACCAATGGTATCAATAATTCTATCAGAAAACACAGGCACGAAAAATTGCTCTTCTTTTGAATAAAATAAAGAGCCTTTACCACCAAGAGTAATATTCATTTCTTGACAATTTACTTTTTTTGCTAATTCTGGGACCAGAACACGAATATCTTCGTTTTTATTAGATAACGGCAGTCTTAATTCTCTTTCATCGATACCGATGAACTCCACATCATGATAGCGGGTAATTAGATTAAATCCAAAGTTCATACTATTAGTTTGGGCATTTACAGCTAAAAATATTGGAAGATTAATGAGATAGTCAATTATTTTTTTTGTGAATAAACCATGACCAAAATCACCAATTATTATCAAATCTATTCTATCTTTTTTTACAATTTCTTCTATGGTTTCGATAAGAGTTGCTTCTATATCATGAGATATCAGTTGATCGTTTATAGTCGTAACTTCAAACATTTTTTTATTATTAAAATTTTCAATGTATCTAGTTTTTCTTATCGTGGGTGCACCATGACGCTCTATTAAATAAGGCTTTACATTCTCATTTAACCGGTCAAGCATCTCAGATTTGTAGTTATTTTCTTCTTTTCCAATATAACCAACTAAATATACTTGATTTGTAAACCGTGAAACATGATTGGCGATGGCTAATGAGCCACCGGCAAATAGCTCATTGTGTAAATATTTTGTAGACACTATAGACGCTTTTTCTGGTTTTCCAACAGACCTACAATAAATATATTCATCAATTATTGGTTCGCCAATCACCATAACATTTAGTTTTAATAAATCTTTTAAATATCTGATAACCTCCTCTGATGTATGTTTTGTTTTAAAATCTTCTAAAAATTTTTTAGCCTTAGGTGATAAGACGTCAAAATGTACATTGATTAATTTTGATGACGAGAATGTAATTTCATCGGTAAATCGTATTGAGCCACCAACGTCATTAACTGTTTTTTCTTCTTTGATTATATTCCCAGTAACATCTTTGGAAGCTTCGGAATAATCTTTACCTTTCACATAAAAACTTGGTTTTAATAATCGTATAGTTTCAATGGCGGTCTCCCATTTATTTAATGCCACATAATCCACAAATTCTAATGCCGCAATTGACTCCATGCGTAGGTTTTCAGAAAATACAGGTCGCCCAGGGCCTTTGTTTACAAATTTATCTTTAGTAATAGTAACTACTAAGACGTCGCCAAACTGCTTAGCAGCTTCTAAATGTTTTATATGCCCCGGATGGATCAAGTCGAAACAGCCATGACAATGTACTATGGTTTTATTTTTCTTTTTTAAATCTTCACAAATAGAGATCAATTTATCAAGTTCTTTGATTTTTTTGCTAACCATATTGCCACTATTCCTTTTTTAAATATTTAAACCAATCCTTTGTAGCATTGTTGATAGATTCCGGGTTCCACACGGGTGCATTATTCCAGTAATCAATATTATCGAGCATAATATTGACGCCTTGTTCGAATGATACCTTTGGTTCATAATTTAAAAGTTCTCGTGCTTTTGTAATATCAGCAAAAGTACAGTCCGGCTCGCCAGGCCGTTTTGGGATATGAACAACCTTACCACCAAGTAATTCTGTTAATTTATTCACACTATAGGTATTTCCACTTCCAAGATTGATTATTTCACCATTTATATCTGATTTTGCGGCTTTATAAAAACCCTCAACAATGTCTGAAACAAATGTGAAATCTCTTGTTTGTGCACCATCCCCCACAACTGTAAATGGTTCATTATGAATTTTTTGAGCTAGAAATACGCCAAATACTGCACCGTATGTCCCGCTCGTTCTGGCTCTGGGACCATAGACGTTAAATAATCTTAATGAAAGTAAGGGTAAATTGTATAATTGGTTCCAATGCAATGCAAATCGTTCGCCTAAAAATTTGGTTAGCGCATAAGGATATTCCGTTTTAATTGGTGCGCTTTCAGGTGTCGGATATTTATCAGGGATTCCATAGCACGACGATGAGGCTGTATAGATAAATCGTTTAACCATATTTTTCCGTGATGCCTCAAGAACGTTAAATGTACCGTCCACATTTGATTTATGATATTTTACGGGGTTATTGATAGATGGTACGATGTCTGCGAGTGCGGCTAGATGAAAAATCCAATCGGTCTTTTGAAAAATCTTTTCAAGCTTATCATCATTTTCATAATTTGAAATATCTAGCTTGTGGAATTTCATTTTTGGATTATCATGATGTTGTTTTAAGTTTTCGATATTTCCATTTGATAAGTTGTCAATTACTATTACATCATGTCCTTTAGTTAATAGAAAATCTACTAGATGACTGCCTATAAAACCGGCACCACCAGTTACGATCGATTTCATGATATATCACCAATATTAATAATGATTTAAACCAGGAGTTGTTAAATTTTTTATGTTAGATACAAAAATAACTATTAATACTCAATTAATTTACAGATAAATGAAATTTTAAATAAAGTACAAAAAGGTTATTCTCTAGAAAAAACCAATTATTTAAAAAGGAGTATAGATTATTGCTATAGAAATATTTGTATATAATTGTTGGTAAAATTCTTATATTTATAAATATTTTAAACCGCCGGAAGCGTAGAATTCTGCCAGTTTCAACCGGCGGTTAAAAAATCACCACGAATGAAAACACCTCAAAAATTGAAAATTAAATTTGAAGAAAAAACATGTATGGAAGATTATCAAAGAATATTTTGATTAAAATATAAATATAAAGAAAAATGATAGAATTGTATGAGAAGTGATAATATGAGAATTATTATCCGTAAATTAAGAGAATTGTGTATAACACTTGAAAATTTTGTGTATAAAGAAGTCCAGAGTGTGCCAAGGGAAATGACAAAGTATGTGAGAGAGAATTTAAAGCCACCATATATCGGTGTTGAGATCGGTGTTTTAAAAGGAGAAAATTCTCAAAATATTATTGACAATTTACAAATAAAGAAATTATATCTTGTAGACCCTTGGCGTGTTTTTAAAAATTTTTCTGGTGTAATAAAGGATAATAGAATATATTATGAGTATGTTGTCAAAAAGTTTAAAAAAAATGATAATGTAGTAATTTTGAAAAAAACATCGGAAGGTGCAACAAAATTAATACCAAACAATTTAGATTTTGTATATATTGATGGGAATCATAAATATGAATATGTCAAAAAAGATATAGAATTATATTATCCAAAAATTAGAAATGGTGGTATAATAGGAGGACATGATTATGGTTCAAAATTCAAAGGAGTGGTTCAAGCGGTTAATGAATTTGTTGAAAAAAATGGATATGATTTGCATTTTTTAACAGATAATTGGTGGATTGTTAAGCAGGAATAAAGTGAAGTTAATTTGAACATGTGTTGGTTGTTACATATATAAACGAAGGTTTTAATCAAAATTGTAGATTCTTCTGTTAATTTATCCAAGTTTGGGTGGTTCTTTTTTTATAACCATAGCATGACAACCGATCTTGCCGACATGCGTCCAGTAAGATCTAAAGAATGTTAGGCTTTTTCATTTAGGTCACCATTTTTTTAAAACAATTTGATATGTATTGGATATAAACACCTCGCCTTGGAATTTTAAAAAAACGACTTAATTATGGAGATAATGTAATTCATCTGTTCATTCGTCAAATCAGGGTATATGGGGAGAGATAAGATGGTTTCCGTTTGCCTCTCACAGACCGGAAGATCTCCTTTTTTATATCCCAAAGCTTTAGCTGCTACTTGTAGATGAATTGGTATCGGGTAATGAACCTTCGTATCTATTTCATTCTCTAACAAATATCTTTGCAATTCATCTCGACGTTCTGTTTGAATAATAAATGTATGATATACCGATTTCATATAATCATTGTCTTCTGGAACTTTTACTATATTCCTAAGATCGTCTATGTAATGTTTTGCATTTAATCTTCGTTTTTCTGTCCAGTCATCAAAGTATTTGAATTTAACATTTAAAATCGCAGCTTGCATTGTGTCTAATCTACTATTATATCCCCAGATATCTGCGTGATCACGATCTTTCAAGCCTATGTTTCTAAGTGCCAATAGTTGTTTATAAATCTCCTCATCACTAGTAGTTATTACCCCACCATCTCCACATGCATTTAGTGTTTTCAGTGGGTGGAGGCTAAAACAATTTACATTCCCAAATGAACCTACCTTTTGATTTTTATATTCTGCACCAACTGCCTGAGCACAATCTTCTATTACAAACAAATCTTTATCTTCTGCAATCTCCAAAATCCGAGTCATTTCCGAAGGACGACCAGTTAAATGAACTGGGAGAATAGCTTTTGTATTATCCGTAATTGTATTTTCTATAAGATCTACGTCAATATTCATATCCTCTGCTACATCAACAAAAACGGGTTTTGCACCAGTGGCAATAATACTTGACGTTGATGCAATAAACGAATTCGGAACAGTGATAACTTCATCACCTTTCCCAACCCCCAATGATTTCATTGCTAAAAATAATGCATCAGTACCAGAATTTACCCCAATTGCATAATTTACGCCACAATACTGTGAAAACTTTTCCTCAAATGTTTTTACCTCATGGCCAAGAATAAATTGAGAATGGTCTAATACTTTTTCAATAGAAGCTAATAATTCCTCTTTCATTTTATGATGTTCCTTTTGTAGGTTAATATATTTGATGTTCATTTTATCACACATTCAATGAATTCATTTTGATGGTATTATATTGATTTTATTCTCACAATCATTTTCTAGACCTAAATGGATTTTCATAATAATTCCTTTATTATTCTTTAACATTCCTTGTGAAGTATAGGGTATCCAAAAGCAATTTATCTTTCTTAAACTTTTCATTTAATTCCATTAATACAAAGAAATACTCCGTTGAAGATATATTATGGGGCCTTACGAAATAATCCTTTATTAATAACTATACTTCTAATTTTTTCCTTTTGTGATTTGATTTTATATTTCCGTATTAAAATGTCCATTAATTTCTTCATTTTGCTTGAAATGTCTCTTTTTAATTCAAAAATATTTTTTTCTTCGTTATTGTCCTTTATGATATCGTATAGTTCGTATTTACCGTTATTCTCATCAAATATTAATTTGTAGCTTTTTGTCCTCAAACTATATCTACTAGACTGAGATGATTCTATCCTTAATGGAGTAAACATTTCTTTCATGGATGTAAATTTTTCATGTTTTGATTTCGAACAAACCATATCGTGACCATTTTTATTTTCAAGCATAGTTAAAATACTTGTTCCTGAATAATCAAAATCCTCCATTCCAGTTGCTATATGCTTGATTGTAGCTGGCATATCTCTTAGTTCAATAAGATAATCTATTATCATGTTCTTGGGAAAATTTCTCCCTTTTATAATAAGTGGGACTTTTATTAATGGATCATAAAAGCCCTTATCAGTTCCATGGCCTAAACGTCCGTGTTCATAAAACATTTCTCCATGGTCTGAGGTAAATATTATTGTCGTTCTATTGTATATTCCGATTTCTTTTAGGAAAGATACCAGTTTACCAATACACATATCTAAGTATTTAACTTCCTGATCATATAATAACTTATATTTTTTTAATAGCTTTTCAGAAGGTTTTTTTCTATTTTTAACAATTTCTCCTATTATTTTATTAGTCATCACAATATCTAAAGGTGAATAGGAAGTATATCCTCTCGGTGGGGTATAAGGATCATGAACATCCATGTAATGAGCCCAAATAAAAAAAGGCTTAGATAAATTTTCTTTTATTTTGAACATTACGTCATTCGTAATAACTTCTCCACTTTTTGATGATTCAACATCCTTATTTTTATCAGTTAAAAAACCTAATGGATATAATTTCATTGTTTGTTTAATTTCGTTAGTTAGGTAATACGTAAATGCGGTTTTAATGGTTTTTTTAACAAAATTTCTGGTATTTGTAAAAAATGACCTTTCCTTTTTAATATCGATAAATAATTTATTTATTAAATCATTATTATCTTTGTCAAAATTATCTCTTTCAAAATAATCATCGAAATATTGAAAACCCTTATGGAAATTTAAATACTTAGATACCCAATAATTTTTTGCAACGAAACCCGCAGTATAAATTCCCCCCTCCTTTAACTCTTCGACTACTGTATTCTCTTTTCTAAAAGTAGAGTACTCTTTAAAAGGGTGATGATTTTTAACAAAAAAAGATGGTGTTGAAAATAATGTGCTTGGCCCGTTTGCAAAGCAATTTGTGAATGATGTTCCGTCTTTAGAGAGTTGGTCAATATTAGGTGTAAGATCCTTTTTGGAGATATACCCTATTCTATCACTTCTAAGTGAGTCTATCGTTAATAAAATTATATTGCCTTTCATTCCGGTACTCCATTTATAATATTAATACCAATCTAATAGGCATTATTTCGGTTATCAAATTAGTAATATAATAAAGCTTTTATTTTACTAGCTCTGGAGCCTATCTGAGTATTAATTATTTATCTACTACTTGTCGAACGCTCGTTTCAATCTCTACCCTAATTCGATATATCTAAAGATTCTCTCTATGATTACTTTGAAAATAAGATATATGAGATGCAAACTTCATAAATTATTTCGATTTTTAATTTCCTATGTAGTGTCATTACTTCAACATTGGAATTTTCATTGTCCTACCCCAATTACTTTCATTTTCTTTACATTATAATAATTGATATCCTCCCAATTCTGGATCCTTCCATCTTTAAACGCATTTTTCATTTCAACAATTGCATCTTTAATAGTCTTTTTCGGCTCAAAACCCAATTTCAACTTGATTTTTTCAGATGATATGTGATACGAGCGTGGGTCATTAGTTGGTTTTATTTCAATAGTAACATCATCACCGATCACATCTTTTACCATCTGGGCTAGTTCATTAACTTTATGATTCTCATATCCCGCGTTAAATACCTCACCACCAATCTTGTCCTTAGGAGTCTCCAACAAATCTGAATACAAATCTGTTATGTCATCCATATGTACATTTGGTCTTCTTTGTGTACCGCCAAATACTAATATCTTACGGTTATTGAAAGCGTGTGAGGTTAATATATTAACTATTAAATCCAATCTCATTCTAGGAGAGTAACCACATACTGTTGCTGGTCTAATATTTACAGTGGTAAAAACATCTGTATTCGCTGCTAAGACTTCTTTCTCTGCTTCTGCTTTTGTTTTTGAATAAATTGTCAATGGCTCTAGAGGTAGATCCTCAGTGACCTCTGGATCATCTTTAACTCCATAAACACTACTTGTTGATACATTAATGAATCGTTCCACATTCAATTCATTAGCCATTTTTAATAGATTCACGGTTGCATCGTAATTTATCTCTTGAGTCAATTGTGGATTCAAATCACCCCATGGATCATTGGAGACCGCGGCAAGATGTAAAACTGCAATTACACCATCGAGAGCCATCCTAACGGTTGATTTATCTCGTAGATCACCTTCGATAATTTTCAAGTTTGGGTGATTTTTCATCGGCTCTAAACCAATTTTACCGAACCACATTTTGTCCAATACCGTGACACTATAATCCCTATTCAATAATTTTTGTACAAGAACACTGCCGACATAACCGGCACCACCAGTTACCAATACTCGAGCCATTACATCACCTCTGCCATTGCCAATATTTTAAATTGATAATCACATTTGTAATTGTGTTTTTTAAAAAAATCTATCCATTCTTCAGGTGTCATTAAAACTTTATGAGTAAAATCCCATTTTTTCATTAATTCAAGCTCTTTTTTATTACTTCCACATTGAATCTGATGAAATATATTTTGTTTTGATATTCGTGTTGTCTCTTTGAGAGTTTGAACCAATTCGTCCATTGTTAGATGAGGAAGGAATTCTTTACTTATTATTAAATCAAAAGAATTATCATCAAATTTCATATCTGCTAATCTTCCAAGTTTTATTTTATCTTTAATATCTGGATGACTATTCTTTACAGCATATTCACTAATATCCAAGCCATACACATCCATATTAAGATAATGAAATTCTACTAACAGATAGCCTTTTGCACAACCTAATTCTAAAATTTTTGATCCTTTATCTAATCCATAATGGTTAACCATTTTTTCCGCTGATTTTCTAAATCTTCTATCATATTTATAGCCATGATACCCTACGAAAAAATCCTTGTTATCAAAATAGTCATAACCAAAATTTTGATAGTCCTCTGAAAACATTTCAGGTGTAGTCTCTTTACATAATCTAGACCTCTCTGAAGGTGTTCTAGTTGATGGTTCAAAGAAATCCACTTTCACATTCTACCTCCTATAATGTATACCCAAATCGGTTAAACATCATAATAGCCGATTGAAATAAGCGTCTTTGGGTGCTAATAGGCCATTTTTTATAGTTGCCGAAGTTAGGCTTTATCTTATCATAGTTTTCTATCTTAGGATCTTCAAATCCGGGATCATGTTCGAGTGCATTATAATTTAAAATTCTTTCATCCCACGGTTCATCTAAGAACTCAAAAAGTGACTTAAGTATTGGTTTTGGTTTCGTGGTAAGCTCTTCGTATTTAATAAGATAAAAACGATCTTTAACCTTATCCATGAAATCCAGCAGTTTAATGTTTTGATCCTTCCAGAATTGGACTGCAGCAATTCTCTTATCAGTACCATCAACAAGATATGGTTTCAGAATTCCCATATTAAGATCACATATAGAATATGCAACATCAAGGCCGTGGCGCACTAAACCAATATATATTATTTCTTTTTTGAACATAGAATCAATCGTATCAACATGATTTACATAAGGACACGTTTTATCCGCCCAACGTGGTTTTCCTTTAGCTTTTGCATACCCTTCAAAGAAATGCACAGTAAACACACACATTTGCTCTAAAATATCTTCTTCACTAAATCCCATGGATGCTAAACCAGCAACCGACATCTCAGTTTCATAAATCTTTGATAGTTCAGAAATAAAAACTGATTCAGGTGGACAAGCGATGTTCGGATGAGAATCCAAAATTCTTCTGATTACTGTTGTGCCAGAACGCTGACAGCCAAGTACAAAAATCGGCGGTTTATTTTTTTTGTCTCGCTTAATCATAGTTAAACTCCATCTTATGAATTCCTTCTGTAGAAAAATGTTTTTAATAATTTTTGTATTAAATAGTTTCATCAACTATTATTCATGTATAATATATTATGAATTCGGGAATCTCTATGGTTTTTTTTAACCAGTTGGTGCGTATAAAGCATTTTTCTTTAAAAACATTTCGTCTGAATATAAAACGTTAACCATGCTACCATTTACGGTCGTATCAACATTTGAACAAACAATGTTATAGAACCAAGGATTCTGAATCAATAAAAACCACGATTATTTTAATCTTTTATTAAATTTTCGTAGAAATTTACTAATTTGGATACTTGTTTTTTTATCGATAACTTTTCTCTTGCTTTGAAAACATTCTTTTTCAATGTACTATAATTAACACTTTCAATTTTTTTACCTATATTATCAATTTCATTGGGTTTTATCGATTGACCAATTCTATTTTTTTCTATTATCTCTTTCCCCCATTCTAAATGGTCGCTAACAAGAATAGGTAATCCTGCTTCAAGATAACAAGATAATTTGTTTCCAATGCCAACTTTCCATTTATCAACTGTTGATCCAGGTGATTGGAATTTTTGATTAATCCACCAACCATAATCATATTTTGCAATTTCTCTGGATAATTCTCTATATGAAACCGGTTTATGAAAATGAAAATATTTTTCTTTTTTGTCTAATTCTTTATAGACATCGAGTGTACGGATACCATATGGATTTGGGTATATATGAAAATGAATTTGTTGCTTGGCTAATTTCTTCGCAAAAGGAATATAATATTTATATTTATATTTCAAATCTGAAGAAATACTACCAGTGAAAACTAAGTGTAATTCCCCGTCTTCTTCTGAGAGTTTATGAGAATTAATGGGCATAAAAAAATCCTCATCACAATAATCCAAATAGGTTAATTCTGGGCAATCAATTTTATAACCATATTTTCTGTAATATTCTATTTCAAATTTCGGTCCCTTATGTACAATCCCGTCAATGTTTTCAAAACAATAACGTTCCATTTCTCGTAATTTTTTTGGTAGGTTTTCTATACCCGAGGATATTCCTGCGAAATCGTGTGAATCCAATATGTTTTTTTTATTTGAATATTTAATAATTAAAGCTGGAAGATCATAAGGCGCTGCTATACAATGAAAAATATCAGTATCAAATTTTTCCAACAAATGTTGAATTTTCCAATTATAAAAAGGAACCCTTTTGGAGATCTTCTTTTCTACTCGAGATAAGAAATTATATTTTTCATTGTTTTTTAAAAAAGTAAGGTTAATAACCTCATCAAATAAATCAGGAAAAAGATCTTTATGAAAATAATTACAAATACATTTTACTTTTATATTACGATATTTTTTTAAACCTTTCGCCATTTTATAAGCTCTAGGGGACGGTTCTTCTCCACAAAATGTTATGCATAAATATTCTGACATATGGTGATTCACATCTTTAATTAGTTTTAATATAAATTTGGTTTTTGATATTTATTTATTATGTTTATTATAAATGTTCATATTCAATTTATATTTATTAACTGATGTTTTGCGTTTAGAACGACGAATTATTATTTGATATAATATATTTTCCTAATTGGATGGGAAAATAGAAATGCCTATAGTAGACTTTCCAACAAATATTAAAAAGTTAGCCATTAATTTTTATCATCTTTTCAAACAAAATCGTCAAATTCAACAATTCAAAGGATTATTAACTGTTTTTCATTAATCATCGGTTAAGCCCTACTGACTAATAGATAGTTAATCTTAAGATTTATATTTTTTCTTTAACTTGACCTTGTCACATTAGGAAATAGATACTATGGTATTTCACTATATTGAATCCTTTTCACCTTTCTCACCCATATCTAACATCAAAGTCAGGATATATTGCATGGCCATTAATGTCATCGTTATGTGATGGTGCCATCCTGTCCAACTACGAACCTGAAAATCAGCAAGACCTGCAATACCCTTCCCGTCTTCAAAGGCAAGTTCAATCCAAAAACGACTACTGGACATCTGAGGTAACGAGGAGTACTTGTATTTATTGGAGTATTTGAAAGTTGATATTTTACCTGTTGGGTTTCAGTATCTTTCCGGATAATCAACCAGCATTCATTACAAGGAAGACCATCAATACATGGATACACACGAAGACATGCGATATCACTCCAAAGCTCACGTCGCTCAGTATCACGAATAAATATATGATGCCATTGATGCTGTTTCAATGTTTTTTTCAGTAACTTTACTTTAATAGGCATTGGTTCACTGGGTAATACTTGTATCCGCGTGGGACTACGACCACGAACACCTTCTTTATATTTTTTAATATTAATAATATTTTACACAATAGCGACCGTATAAATTATTGATAGATTAATTTACATCATTCTAGGGCTTGACAAACTTGACACTTGACTATTTAAAGGGCTAGGTTTGGAATATTTAGCAGTCCCAAAAATAATATTCGACGGAACCCATTCGAGATTTTAACCAAACCAGCCCGAAAGGGCTCCGTCTAGATGGGAAATGACATCGTTGGATAAAAGCCTTGTCCCATCCAATGGGGCCCTCGGGCGTTGGTTGGAGTTGAAATGGATGGGATACGACGTAAGTGTTGATGAAAAAATCGGTCGTTGGCGAGAAGCAAACACACCTCGCGGCGAACCGGTAGAGCTAGATTATGAACGCGCGGTAGAAGATATTGCGAAGATAATTCTTCCATCGCAGAAAACACCAATTCCTGTAGCAACCATGTTGGGGCAGATGAACCTTGATTTCTTGGAACCAGTTCTTCTAAAGAACTATAAAAAGAAACCACATTATCAACCAGTATCGATTTTTCGCGGGATAATGCTTCAAAGAAAGAAGGAGTTATCTTGGCGTGGATTGCC
>JAEHCK010000260.1 GCA_020696345.1 Thermoplasmata archaeon
AGGTGTACATGCGTCTGTTATGGCAGACTCAGATATCGCCACAGATCGATACTGGATAAAGACTCCAGCGATGGATTTGAATAGAATTCTATCAGGTTCCTTAAATAAAGGAATCCAGAGTCGCAACCTTGTAGGAATAGTTGGCCCAGAACACACGTTCAAGTCAAGTTTCATGATGCTCTGCATGTCAGAAGCAATCAAACAAGGGAAGAAAGCTGTAATTATCGATACCGAGGGTGGTCTAAGTGCTGAGTTTTGTGCAAGATGGGGTGTAGATAAAAATAAAGTATTCTACGCATACACGCCATTTGTTTCTGAGGTGAGGTCAGTATTAGCTCAGATCAGAGAAACGGGTGAAAAGGACTTGATCATCGGACTTGATTCTGTTGGTGGTTTGGACAGAAAGAAACAATTCGAGGACGCTGCCAAGGGTGAAATGAAGGCAGATCAAGGACTGTTACAAAAAGAAATAAGGTCTATGTTGAAACAATTTTTAAACATTTGTATAGGACAAAATTCAGTCGGTATTGCTACTGGTCACATGTATGGTAAACCCAGTGCTGTACCAGTGGGAGATCAAGTTGGTGGCGGCAAAGCCATGAAACTGTTCCCTTCCATCTTAATTTCATTATACAAGAAATCTATATACGCTGTTAAAGACGACAAAAAGAGTCCCGTCATCGGATCGGAAATCAAAGCATCTACGTTGAAAAACAGATACTATCCACCGTTCCAGACAGCTACAGTTCAGATGAACTATATCGAAGGTATCAAACCATTTGCTGGATTATTAGACTTAGGTATAAAAGCCGATATCGTTAAGAAAGCGGGGTCATGGTACAGTTACGGAGATAATCGTTTAGGTCAGGGAGAACTAAATGCACTTGAAGGTTTAGAAGGCTTTCCTGAAATCTTAGACGAACTTGATAGTTGGTTGGCAGATACAGGATATTCTAACGTTTCGGAACAAATACAACAAGCGGAAGAATTATTAGAAGATGTTAAAGAAGAAAGAAAAAATGAAACAACTGAGTAGAATGTTTGAAGACATTTACGCTAACACATATGAAAGAAGTTGTGCAAACTGTTGGTGGAGTAGTGGTATGAGAGGGTCAGATTCAGGAGACAACTTACATTGTACACTTCACAACCAGAACCAGGCTGTATATATGTGGTGCGAGAAATGGATTGAACGGACTACGAGAATAAAAGGATAAAATATGACACCAAAATTTGAAATTTACGAAGATGTGAGAAAAGAATGGAGATTTAGATTAATTGCCGGCAACGGTGAGATTGTAGCTGTCTCTGAGGGTTACAAAACAAAACAAGGTGCAGAGAAAGGTACACAGGCTGTATCAAATTCTGTCATTCAAATCATCGAAGCAGAACAAAGAGAAAAGGGTATATTATGAAAAAGATACTCATCACTGGCGGTTGTGGCTTTGTGGGTCATCACGCTGTGGAGAATTTTCTTAAAAAGACTGACTGGGAAATACTGATTTTTGATAAAATGACGTATGCTGCCAGTGGTCTGGATAGAGTACGGGACATCAGTGCCTTCAACGATGACCGTGTAAGTTTCTTTGCAACAGACTTTACCAGACCGTTGTCCGTTGGTATGATACAAGAATGTAAAGATGTGAATTATATACTTCACATGGGCGCTGAAACACATGTTGATAATTCTATCACTGACCCGGAATCATTCGTCTATTCGAATGTGGTGGGCACACTAAATATGTTACAGTTCGCCCGCGAATGTACAAACTTAGAAGCATTTGTATATTTCAGCACAGATGAAGTATACGGTCCTGCGCCGGAGGGCGTTCACTACAAAGAATGGGACCGTTATAACAGTACGAACCCGTACTCCGCCACGAAGGCAGGCGCTGAACAACTCACACTGTCATTTATGAACACATACGGGTTACCGGGATTCATCGTCAACTGTATGAACATTTTCGGTGAACGACAACACCCTGAAAAGTTCATACCAATTTGTATCAGAAAGATATTAAATGGTGATACTATTCAGATTCATGGTACTGCAGACAAGATGAAATCTGGTTCACGATATTACATTCACGCCAGAAACGTTGCATCGGCAGTACATTGGTTATTAGACAAGTTCGAACAAAGAGAGAAGTACAACATTGTAGGAGAAAAAGAAGTCAGTAATTTAGAATTGGCCCGGGCGATTGGTAAGGTCATGGGCAAAGAACCCGTTTGTGAGATAGTAGACTTTCACGGAAGTAGACCAGGACACGATCTCCGGTATGCTCTCGATGGTAGTAAACTAAATGACATGGGTTACACAATTCCTATAAGTATTTCTGATTCCCTCAGGAAAACAGTGAATTGGACGC
>JAEHCK010000264.1 GCA_020696345.1 Thermoplasmata archaeon
ATGATAGATATAAACGTAGTAAGATTGTATTTAACTCGGCACGAAATGTACCAACAAATGACGATATAATCACATTGAAGGTATTAAGGACATTGGGAGTCAATGGTGGTGTCGGAGCTAACCAGATTGTCAACATACCTGATCAATTTTTGTACAACGTGCCTGCCGATACATGGGTAGATAACTCAACAATCACAGTAACAAATGATACCACAACAACAGGTGGTTCAGATGCTGAAGCGGCAGATTCTATTAAAGAGAATGCTCGAGCATCATTATTATCACAATATAGAAATGTTGCCAATGTTGACTATCAGTCTAACTTAGAAGAAAGAGACGATGTAGTTCAGGCAAATGCTTGGGGTGAACAAGATTTAAGTCCATCGGGAGCAATACAAGAATTCAACAAAGTACATCTATCAGTAATACCAAATGAATTTGGTAGTGGTACAATCGGAACAACACACGGCTGGGCAACTGTATGGACTACAGATTGGGGTGCATCGGGACTTGCACCAGCGGCATCTGGTTACAACGGTGACTATGAACAGGATTTGGCAACATGGATTGAACCTCGTAAAATGGTAACAACATACGAAGTCTTTCAAGTGCCGCAACTGGTTTATTTCAGTTTCGAGTTTGGGTTAAGACGTAAAAGACTTTACAACTTTGACACAATGACAACTGATATAAAAAACAAATTAGCATATTATTTTAGAGCCGGCAATCAAGATTTCAACAGTATTATAGATTGGAAGGATATTCTTGAATATCTGATAGACGATACGGAAGTTTCTGACGATGATAACTTTGATAGTATAAAGGGAATTAGAAACTTGACCATCAGGGACTTAGATATACAACAAACTGTATATGAACCCAACAATGATGGTAATTATCCACAGTGGATAAGTACAGCAGCATCAATGGCAGGAAATGTCAACACCATTCGAAAAGTACAACTGGGTCTTAATCATTTTCCTGTCCTACACAGTACAACCGTAACAATCAATGAGGAAACTTAATGACTAAATTTAGTGATAGTAGTTATAACATACTAAAAACATATTTTGATATTTTAAAAGCTGAAAACAGTGGTACGTTCAATGCGTCAATACAGGGACAGAATACTGGAATATGGGCAAATGGTGGTGTTTATACCATATTGTATGCCAAAAATAGTGAAGGTAATTATATAGGTCATCGTTTCATTATACAGGCCGTGACCGGCAATAACTTCAAGTTCGCATATCATGGACGTGAAACAACTCACGATAATGCGACTGAATTGGCAGTCGGCGAAGAAATGTATTTCAGAAAAGACTCATTCTTTCACGACTGGCTAAAAAACAATTCAGCCGCAGATTCTGATCCGAGTTACGAAGATTTTGTAAATCCTGATAAACAACACTTATATTTCGGACCAATTCTGTCAATTTCTGGATTACCAACTACATATAATATCGAGTTTTATGGTATGAAAGATTGGGTTATGGATGCATTACCTGAACATAACAGAACTGATAAATTGACCGAGTTTATGGAAATATACTGGGACAAAATCAATCAAGAAGTTTACAACATGACCAAAACACTATGGTCACTCATTGATCCGAGAGAAGTAAACATAAAACATATTGACTATCTGGCAACACGGGCGAAGATTTCTACTGATAAGGATAAATTTGGCGGCGATGAACTTAGAACATGGGTAGACAACATGTTGTTCTGGCTGAAACGAAAGGGCACATATACTGCTTATATTATCGTAGCACAGATGTTACTAAACAATACCAGAAACAAGGTCAACTTGTTTGAACAATGGTGTGAATGGTGTTTACGAGAATTAAGGCGATCTGGTAATTACTTATTACCGGACGACTTTACAGAACACCACGTAATAGAACACTACGCTCCGAGTGCTGGCATTCTTCCGTCAGGTGGCGCCGGGGATGAGTATTATGAACAATTTAGAGTATTAGATTACCCGACTCATACGGACGTGGCGCCTACAGCAAGTTGTGCTGCCAATCGTTATAATTGTGGTGACATGATTGACTATATTGGATTTTCAACCGATGTTGCTGATGACACACCTGTATTGACAATAGATAACTATTCAATGGATATTGATGGTTGGGACCCGACAGCAGGAATTTACATGCACCTATTTGGTGAAGCAGCTCTTGATCCTACTGATAATGGTGG
>JAEHCK010000250.1 GCA_020696345.1 Thermoplasmata archaeon
ACTAAGTAATATTTTTGGCGGCCGGGTCCCACCATCATTTCATTACCACTGTCAAGTGCTTCTGGTAGGTCAGAATCTTGATAACTATTTGTGATTCCATAAATATTATCTTCCATTGTCGATTGTGCTTCTTCCCGTTTTTCTTCAACGTAATCATCGAAATCAACAGCTGGGTCCCATTCCATCAAACCATATTCTAAACCTTCATAAAAGTCTTGATCTTCCTCAACGAATTCCTCTGGGCTAACACCTCTTTTATGGAACCATGTTTCTATATCTTGATATTCTGGATCATCTGGTTCTAAGTCTTCCATTTCTCGTTGTTTATCAATTTCTTCACTGAACTGTTCACGCCAGTCTGATATGATTATATTATCTACAACCCATGAAGCCGCCTCATCGTCATTTGATTCGCCGGTATCATCGCCATCATATAGCCAAGTTCCGTCTTGGTTTTCACCATATTCATATTCATATTCTTCTTCCCAAAATTCATCATTATTGCCTCCAAGGGCACTCATTATTCCATCTGAGTCAATATCCTGATATAAATCTTTGACATTATCTGACCAAATATAGTCATACCCATCTGTAAACCATACGGTATAAATGGTTCCATAACCCCCGGCGAAATGAGGATCACCTGTACAAAAAAGTCCTTCTGATCTTGGACGCCAGCCGAAAGAACTATCAAATTCATCGTCTATGGCATCAGAAACTTCTTGCGGCGTATCTTTGGCATAACGTTCCTCTCTGACCCGTTTATCTTGCCAATAGTTGACACCGCCAGAATATCCACGGTAAAGAACCTTGCCTTCCGACTCATTAATAAACTCTTTACAGTTATCTTTGATAAGTTGAGAAACTTCCCTGGCAGCCTCCATTTCTTCTTCGTTATACTCGTCTATATCTTCAAGGTCGCCATCGCTATCCATACCAATATCTTCGGGTTTGGTACTAAGGGTTACTCGTTTCTCAGTTAGATATTTTGTTAGTCTCATTTATCTCTCGTCATATTCTGGTTGAAAATGTCTATTCTCCAAAATACGTATTATATTATGTACTTCTTCCTCAATCTGACTATCCGTAACATCTCGGCGTCTACAAAGATCGTTTATTTTACTTAATAATAATTCAGCACATTCATGGAAGGCACATTTTCTAAGGTTACGATCAGTCGGTTCCGTACCAATCCATTTCTTAGTTAACATTACAACCGCGATTCGCGCGTCATGATCTCTTGCAATCTGTGCTCTACATTCAGCATTCTCGTCATCGTCAAATACAAAGTGTAGTTCCCAACCTTTTAATCCATAACTATCCACCCAAAACATAAATTCATCTTTAAAAATTTCGAAATCTTCTTCCTCCAATTCGAAAGTACTGTTAAAGATATCCGACATCGCTACCGCCTCTATGATTTATACCAAACACTCACCATTTTTTTAATTTGATCCATAGTTCTTACGTTCGGATGAAGATATTTCCATCCGTTTTCTTTCATTTCATTTTTTTGATTTTGTCCTACTGGATTTACAATGGGTGAATTATATAAACTGCCCATCAATTTGAACGCTCTGTTTATTGCTTTATTGGTCAGTTCTCCTTCACCATTATCTATCTCGATCCAATCTGAAAACTTAGATCGATAATAGGATTTATTCTTGTTGATTTCATCATATGCGCCTTTAATGAATTCAGGATCAACTGGTCTTTCTCTGAGAGCGGCACGTTTGATGGCAGTTTCAAGATCGGTATTCACGAAAACCATTGCCGTGTCGTAGCCGAATCCTTCAAGTAGTCCTCGTCTCGTGTTCAAAACAGAAATACTATTTGATGTGCCGTCAACTGCCAGAGGTAACATTGAATTTATGTATAGTGCCAACTGACCTTTGTTCGTTCGTTTTACATCGTCTCGAATCAGGGGCCAACCTTTATTCCAATTTTCTCTCCAATGCTTGAATTTGGAATCTGGATCCATTTTGTCAAGCCTGGCTTTGTCGATGAAAACCTTGTCGGTATTTACCCATCGGGGTTCTATCTGACCAGATGTGATACTATTCAAAACAAAGGTTTTTCCGGCTCCCGGATGGCCCGCCATGAAGACAGCTTTGAATATTCCTTTATCTTCAATACCTTCGGATAATAGAAAGTCCTGTAAACGCATATTATAGTCCTCTTTTTATAGTTTATCACTATTATTTATATAAAATATATAAATATATTAAGAGAATCGGAGGGTTATTATGCGAGAAGTCCAGTTGTGGCGAATGAAACGCAGTGATCATGGTACAGAGGGTCTATTGTTAACCGCAGGTTTCAAATGTTGTACACTTGAATTACCCTGGCGGGAAAACCAGAGGTCGATATCATGTATTCCTGCTGGAGAATATGAAGTAAGAATTAGACAATCACCCAAATATGGTACGATCTATCATGTCAAGAAGGTTCCGGATAGATCGTATATTTTAATTCATGCGGGTAATTGGGCAGGCGATGTCAGTAAAGGATTTAAAACCCATGTGAATGGCTGTATTCTTTTAGGTAAGAAACATGGTTTTTTGGTAAACCAACGAGCAGTACTGACTTCCCGGGTATATGTTAGAAAGTTCATGAATTATATGAATTTAAAGGAATTTAAGTTAGAGGTAATGGAGGCATTTTAAAATGTTATTAGAGACAATCTTAGGTGGTGTAACAGGGTTAATAGGAAATGTAGTAGGGGGTTGGTTTAAGCTAAAGCATGCAAAGGTTGA
>JAEHCK010000239.1 GCA_020696345.1 Thermoplasmata archaeon
AAAACTGCTGCCGGAGGCCGCGACTACTTCAAAAACAAAAGGGCCAAGGCCGCCACTCGCCGTATCTGGAAAAAGAAAGCTCGGAATGCCGGGAAAACTGAAATCCGGGAAACTGTTGAAGAAGATTATGAAAAGGATTATAATATGTGGCTTCATGATGAAGCGCCTTACGGAGATAATGAATAAAAGACTTGACATACCATTAAACGTCTGATAGGATTAGTCCAGAGAGTGAAAAGGAGAAAACATGAAAAACGAAAACGATATCTTCCATTAGGTAAATTAACCTAAACTGGAGGACTGAAAAATGGATTACTTTCTTGGCGAAAACACTGTTGCAGAAGATTTACATCCCATTTATACTATCTGGAATCACTACACCGTCAAAAAAGATATTATAGCGCACAAACGCCGCGCACGCCGGACATATCGTCATTATCTCAAAACCGGCAACATCCGCGACTTTGACCGCTCGCAAAGAAAAATTTCACGTTATGATTTCGACTAAAAGAGAGGACTAAAATGGGTTTAGACATTTACGAAAATATAAAAAAAGGTAAGTATCAGCCCGGCATGGAATATCCTGTCAAACCGAAAAAACCCTTTCTTAAAAAGGGCCATACTTCTGAATCCGTCATAGAATATTACGAACTGCTCAAACGGTATGAAGAATATAATAAATTATATCTTGACTTATTAGACCAATGGCACAAAGAAAATACCAAACGGTTTAATGTTTTCAGGGCTGATTGCATTGTATGTTGTGGCCTGGCTGGCCATGATAAAGCAGACAAAGCATTTCAAATGGCTTATGATAATGCCGGCGGAAATATGACCGAAGTGATCGATGAATTGGACCAACTGGCCGATCTGTTAATATAATGACCAAAAAAGAAACTGAACTGATAAAAAAAGCCATTCGGCACATTCATAATGACGACGAATATTTTTCCGGAATGAATATTCTGGCTAAAATGGTTGGTTGGAAAACAATTGAATTTCCGAAAAAAACAATATCGGTTAGTGAAGTGGAAAAGATGATAAAATTGGGCGCAGACAATTATATGAAAAAAATGTTAAAAAAGGTGGCAAAAAATGAAAAATAAACTCGCATACATTGGAAAAATTGTGGAAATATATCCGATTGATGGTGCTGATTTTGTCGAATCTGCTGTTGTGGTTTGTGGCACCGGCGGCAAATGGATGGGCACCGTTCAAAAGGGAAAACATATGCCAGACGATAATGTTGAAGTGTATCTTCAGGATGCTATTGTTCCTGACACAGAGGAATTTGCGTTTATGAAACAACACAATTTCCGTATTAAAATGCGGAGATTTAAAAAAGTGGCATCTGAATGTCTTATAATGCCAGTGACAATTCCCGGCTTCGTTGGAGACGATATTTCTCACGCAAAGGATATTAAAAAATATGTGAAAGAATTGCCGGCCGGACTGAGCGGAATTGCACTTGGTAATTTTCCAACAAATTTAATCCCTAAAACAGATGAACCAAATTATCAAGGTGTTAGATATATGGTTGAGGCATTACAAGGTCAAAAATATTCTGCTACTGTAAAGGTTGATGGTTCTTCAGCTACAATTTACAAAACTGTTGATCATTTTGGTTGTTGCAGCAGAAATCTTGAACTGGTCCGAAATGAGAAAACTGCCATTTGGAAAATTGCTATTAATTATCAACTTGAAGAACGCATGCCCGAAGGTTATGCAATGCAAATGGAAATTTGTGGCCCAGGTATTCAGAAAAATAGAATGGGATATCCGAAAATAGAACCTCGGGTTTTCAATGTCTGGAATATAGAAAAAAGATGTTTTCTGGATTTTGATGAAACAATGTATTTCGCAGATCATATGGAAATACCATTTGTTGATATGATTGTACATGATGAAATTTTTAATCTTCGGAATGACGATGACCTGCGAGAAATGGCAGAAGGAAAATATGAATCTAATCGCCAGCGTGAAGGTATTGTAATTCGGCCAATAATTGAACAAAAAGTCAGAGGCGAAAGACTTTCATTTAAAGTTATAAATTTACTATATAAAGATTAAAGGAGAATTTATGGTCATCTTGAAAATAACGGCTTACCTGGTTATTTTTGCATTTGGTTGTTATTGTATAAATGGGAAGTAAAAAATTATTTAATATACCAGCTAATCAGGGTGGCATTGGAAATATAATAACACCTGGTCTGGTTCAATCAATAGATTTCCAGCCTACTGGACTTCATATACCGGTATGTTTTGTTGAAAAAACTTCGCCGCAAAAAAGAGAACACGAAATAAATTGTCTTGAAAAATCACTTAAATCAATTCCAAACCTTGATTTTTACATATCAATAAATGGTAAATCAATTAATGATTATTATGATAAACGAGTTTATGCACTCGGGAAAAAATATGATGCTGAGATATTTCACAGAGATAACATTGGATACCAATGGGGCGGATACTATGAATTTTATAAAGCTCATGAGTTTGAATATAATTGGTTCGGAACTTTAGAAGCAGATGCTTATATAGTTCCTGACTGGCGCCGGAGAGTTTCACCATCCAGAAAATTACATCATTGCGGTATGGCGCCTTTGAAAAATAACCTTGATGATGATCGGTTATATAAATTTAATGTACCAGAACATGAAGCACATACCTGCGGCGGTTTCCATTTATGTTCACATAAATTACTTAAAGCAATTGATCAGAAGTTTCACAGGTTCACAGATGCAACCGGTGACCATTATATGCAAGATGGTATTTTATATGGTGAGGTTGGTTTCTGTTCAAAAATATTGGAATTAGGATATGCATTAAATCCAGTTGATGATCTGGCATTTAAATATCCGGTCGGTTATCTTGGTGTTCAAAAAATGAGAGGAGGTAATAGATGAAAGCAACTTGTACCTGGGGCGACGGCCCAGATGTTTTAGTGAATTTAGATGGAAAACGTCTTATGTGTTATGAAAATCCTGATAATTTTGACAAGGCGGTACATGGTTTTATTAGTGAAGGTTCATTTGAATTGAATGCGATGGAAGCCATTGATTTGGCACTTCAAATGATAAAAGCTGCGACTGGTGCTTTGGAATTAAATAACGCGTGCGATATCATGGCAGCGGAAAAAGACGTACCAACCGGAAATCCCATATCTTCTGCCAGTCCTTTTTCCGCTGCCATTTATAATAAAAAAAGACCTTAAAAAATATATAAATAAATTTACAACGGTGATTTGACATGTTATAATGGTTTTAATTTGTTAATAAGGAGAATTTATAAT
>JAEHCK010000226.1 GCA_020696345.1 Thermoplasmata archaeon
GCTACCCTTCGTTATGGCAATTTTAAATGCCAACGAATATAACTCTAAATCATCAGTCCACCACGGAAATGGCGGCGCAGTACCCACTACTTTATCGAACCCTGTCAATATAACAAACGCTGGATTAGTATATATCAAATATCCATTAGGTCCATAAACGAGTACAGGATCCAGCGAATCGTTTAAGATATTTTTATAATCGTCATTCATAAATTTATCCCACCCAATCCTCTAATACATTTAGTTACTAAAAATCTACTAATATTTATTTATTTCTTTTTCCTTTCTTTGTTTTTTTGACCTATAACAAGAAAAAAATATAAATATAATCGACAGACTATACAATAAGTAGGAGAACTATTATGCGAATTGATAACGAAGACATTTATGAGAAATACAAAAAGTCAGTTTTGGCTGAAGCAACAACCGGAATGAGACGGAAAGCCCAGATCATTGAAGACCGAATTGATGATTTTTTCGATGAGATTGAAAAAAAGATCGGAACACTGGTAGAAAACCCCGTTTTTCAGAACAAAGCCGGCCAAATGTTAGCAGACGCCACCAAAGAACATGCTGAATTCATCATGGCCCTGAAACAGATTTGTTCGACAATTGACAGTGGTGGAAAGGTAATTCCTAACGCGAAAGCGCATGCCAAAGAATATGGTATGGGTCCCGGTGATCAAATGGATCCGCAACAGGGTGCTGCAGGTCAATCAACAGAGCCAGCAATTGCAGGTCCTGGTGATGGTACAGGTGTTGCAGAAGCGGAAACGTATGATGGTAAAAACCCATTAAAGGGTGATTCAATACCACATATTAAAAAGGTATACACTGGATCATACAAGATCGTTCAGAGTCCAAGTACAACTTCATGGTACGTAATGGGTCAAACCAGTAACGATAATCCTGAATTCGTACCTGTAACCACTGGATTCCCTGATAAATCGGCTGCTTCTGATTACATGGCGAAACTGAATGCTGCCGAAGTTGACCAGAAACAAATGATGAGCATGAAATGGAACGAGAAATATCTTAAAAAGAATAACGAATATCGCCCAAACGAGATGTAATGAAACTAAAACAATATTTAAAAGAAATCACACAATGTCCTTTAGGTTTCAAAGTAGGTCAAACAGTCCATATAGAGACTGTTAACCCAAAATTCGGGTTTTTGCTCAGCAAAGACGTTGTGATCAAAAAAATTGAGACATTAAAAGGCAAACAAGCGGTAAACGATAGAGGTATTCAACGAGACGGTTTATATTACACAATTGAATGGACCGGATCAACTTATCGTGTACATTGCTTTGATGTTTCTTTTCAAGGATAACGATGATAACAGACAAACTAAATCGGTATATATACGAACTCGATTATAGAGACAATCTTGCGTTGGAGGCGACTTCCTTTGACGGAATCGTACAAAAAATGGTAGATGCTAACACAATCGAACGGCAAAACATATTAAAACGTCTCAAAGGTGACACAAAAAAGAAGATTGAGACGATGATCAAAGGTGGACTTATATGAGCATTTTAGACAAAATAGATGAACAACTTGATTTTATGGTGATGAATCCACATTTCGAGGTGATAGCCGATGAAAAGTTGTTCGCTGATATGGCAAACTTTCTGATCGATATCGATCCAGAACAATTGACAGATTCCCAGTTACAGAAAATGGTTGAGATTTTCACAAACCTTCAATCAGAAGCGGAACAGGTCGATGAAGAAATCAAAGCCAAGAAAACACCACAAACTAAGAAAACATATGCCGCTTCATACTATGGTAAGAAGAAAACCGACATCAAACAGAAAAAGATTGAACTTGAAAAATCGATAAAAGGTAAGACGCGTAAAACAATGGCACCTATCAAGGCAAAGGGTCGTAAAACACCAACTGATAGACACAAGGTCACGTATCATACTTACAAATAGAGGATAATATGGATATTTTAGAACGACTTGATGAAATGATAGAAATATATGATGACGATGAAATCTTGATTTGTGAGGTAAAATACAAAAAGGTCATTCGTAAAGGTAAAATACTTAGAAAGGCAGTATGTCCCCCTGGATTCAAAGCTAAAGGTGGTAGATGTATTAAGATGGCTGCTAAAGAAAAACTGAAACGGGCCCGAAGCACCAAACGGTCACAGAGAAAGGTTCAGAATTCCGGTATGAAGGCGAAATTATTACGATCTCGTGCCAAGTCTATGAGAAAACGTAAGGCAATCATACCAAATGCCCAGAGTTTTCCGAAGGCTCTGAATAAAGGTGCAAAATGATTATAGAAAAAATTAACAAACACCTTGAAGACACGGATATAATGGATGAGATGTTAGATTTCATCCTTGATTTGGATGCTGAACAGATCACAGAAGGACAAGCCGTTGATATTGTCAGCATCATTGATACCATTGAAGAAATTTTTAAGAAACGAGTTAGAAAAGACTTGGGTGTTGCTCGAACCAGACGTAGGGAACACCGTAGAGTCCGTGCGAAAAAGAGAATTAAGACAAGGAAATACAGACGATCAGCAAAGGGCAAACATACACTGAGAAAAGCGAAACGTATGGGTAAATTCGGCAGAACCTCAAAGGGTAATCGTAAACGAATTTTCATTGGACCGAAATTGCCGAAACAAACAAGATTAAAGAGACAATAATGAGATTAGAGACGTACTTAGTTGAGGTTGAACAAAGAGATTTGACAACACTCAAAAAATATGTCGATGGATTCTGGAAGAAACTGAATGTAGATATCCAGTTCACTCGGCATTTTTTTGATCAAGCCAATGATGAACGAAACAAACCACCTATTGACTTGATAGAATTGAAAAGACTTTTTAAGGTCTTCTATCAGCAACATGGCAAAGAGGTTGTCAAGTTAAAGGCTAATACACAAGCGGTTGTGAAAGATTTGGTTACAAAGGTAAACTTGCCATTCGTCATAGAGTGGGATAAGAAAAACAAAGAGTGGGACATCACAGCTAAAACCATTCAGAGGAAAGATAATTTCATGACAAAAAACCGGGTCTTTGAATTGAAACCCGGATTTCTACCATAATGATAAAAAGATATAAGAACAATAAAAATGTAGGGCAGTATATACCAAAAAACCCCACCAAATATGTCGGTCAATATCCAATCATTGTTCGGTCATCGTGGGAACGTAAATTCTGCCAGTGGTTAGATGCCAACCTGACAGTATTCGAATGGTCAAGTGAGAACATCACAATACCTTATTACGATCCCGTCATGATGAAAAGAAGACGATATTTCCCTGATTTCTGGATGAAAATCAAGAATCGGGATGATTCCGTAGATAAATACATAATAGAGATAAAGCCTCACAAGGAGTGTTTTCCTCCAAAGAAAGGTAAGAAAAAACCATCAACGATCCGGTTACAAGAGGCAACATACCTGACAAATCAGGCAAAGTTCAAAGCTGCCACAGATTATTGTCATAAGTTAGGTTACAAATTTAAAATACTTACAGAGCGTGAGTTATTTAACAAATGAGATTTAAAGAATATATAAACGAAAAATTCAAAAAGTCAGAAGATGTCCAATGGGTGGATGAAAAGATATTAGGAAAAGCAGTTGCAGATAACCCACGTTTAAGAAAAGAAATCGATGATCTTAAAAATCAAATAAAAACCAATCAATGGATTTTACCATTGGCTGTAACAACTGAGGGATTTATAGTGGATGGATTTCATAGATTGGTGGCATTGAGAGAGCTCGGATATAAGAAGATTCCTATTTGGGTAGGTACCCAATATCATGGCGCAGGCAGATTGAGAGATTCATATCCAGGATTGACAATATCATTAAAGGGTAGAAAATGAGACTTAAAGAATTTTTAAATGAAGGTTGGGTTTTCCCAGACGATAAAACATTAAAAGCCGACTTTAGTGAATACAAGAAAAA
>JAEHCK010000154.1 GCA_020696345.1 Thermoplasmata archaeon
ACCTTACTCAACAATTTTTATATAAAAAATTTGGCGATGTTCTACGCAAAAATTGGATTGTATTTTAATGACCATTTATACCTGGTTTTGTTTCCAGAGTTGTCTGTTGTATTGTACCACGTGCTGTGGATCCTGACCTGGACACTCACCACACTGCCATCAATATTTCAGGCATACCCCGAGATGTCGATCATTCCAGATACATTTGCATCGTCCGCAGGTTGGGTAATATTAACATACGGGAACTGGTTCTCCCGGCGGCCAAGGTTGCCACGCAAATTTGTATCAATATCGTTGATGGCCATGGCCGCACTTGAAAAACTTGTTAGTATCATTAAAAAAAAAGGAACAATTAAACTTCAAATTATTCACTTTTATTATACTAAAATGGCTTGAAAAAGAGTCAAAATGAACCAAATCTTTATTACTCATCAAAATGATTAAAACCTAAAGTGGATGACACATGAAAAACAAAATAAAAACTTTTTGGGCATACTTTCTAATTCTATTGATGATCTCAATAGCCATTGCTAACAACGTTCAATTAATAAAATCAGAGAAATTGTCAATTATTAATTCAAGTTCAAGAGCAGAATATTCAACACCTAATACTGGTGTAGTTTGGTCCATGGATGATCTGGTGGCAAACTCAAGCGGGAATGTTACATATGACTCAGAGAATTATACGATCCATAATACCACTAAGATCTCGAAAAAAGATACTTTGATAATAAAACCTGGTACATTAATTAAGCTAAAAGAAATAACTGCGATTCGAGTATATGGTACATTAATAGCTAAAGGAACAAAAAAAGATATGATCACATTTACACAAGATCCAACTGGCGATAAATGGCCAGAATATTTTCCAGACCATTGGAGTGGATTAAAATTTTTTGATACATGTAATTATGAAAAATGTATATTAAATTATTGCAGAATTGAACATGCTGGTAATGGTATTGTTCTATTCAATGCACCAATTACTATTTCAAATAACATCATAACATCAAGATTTGATGGCATTTCTGTTTACGGGACACCTCCGATCATTAGAAATAATACCTTAAATTGCCATGTAGAAGCATTGTCCTTTGAAAGAAGCTATCCCGTATTTGTTGAAAATTGCTATTTTGAATCAGGATTTAGAGCATGTGTTGAACTCTTTAATTCTACGGTTTTTATGTATAACTGCAGTTTTGTTACAGATCAAACCAGACATTTTATAATTGAAAAAGAAAGTTACCTATACTTATATAATACATCTTTTGAGCAATCGAAAATATACTTTGATGATATTAATTCCTCTATTTTTATAAATTGGTATCTTGGAATAGAAGTAATTGATTTTGAACAAAATCCTATTGAGGATACCAAAATAATTTTAACAGATAAAAATGCAATTGAAATTCTAAATCAAACAACAGAGTCAACTGGAAAAATAGAAAATATTTTTTGTAAAGAATATGAATTACGAGACTTAACTGGTGATGGTGATTGTTTAGATGATAGTGAGATGATTTTTCACACACCACACCAGATCATTGTTACGAAAGAAGAATATCAAAAGCATGAGGAAGAAATCGAAATAACTCAGGATAAAAATATCGTAATCACATTATATCAGCCGCCTAAACTAGTTATCGATATTTCAAGTAATAATTTCATGTACGAAGATCGAGATAATGGTGATAACTTAATAGATCTTGAAGAATATTTTTCCGATGACATCGATGACGAACACCTTACATTCGAGGTAATATATGAAGAAAATAATTCTTTATTGGATGCCGAAATAGATGGTCGGTATCTTGATCTTACTCAAAAGAAAGATGATTGGTACGGGACCCTGCAATTCCAGGTGAAAGCTGCCGATAGCCATCAACTGGAATGTCTAAGTAACATTTTTACAGTAACAGTAAAACCAACCAACGACTATCCCATAATAACGGCTGTCAAAGATATAGCAATTGTAGATTCTCAAGTTGAATTTGATTTGACACAAAATGAATATTTCAATGCAACCATAAATGTAACGGAATTGGACGGTGAGCAACTCAGCTTTTCAACCAATATTTCAAGCCCTAATTTTATTCTGAATCCAAATACAGGAGATATTGTTTTTCAACCATGCAACGATGATGTTGGCACCATTTATGGATATCTCGAGGTAATGGACGAGAACCTAACGAAGGATAAAGTAAAAATAACATTGAATATTGAAAATGTCAATGATCCTCCCGATCTGCCCCTAATAATTACACCCACACATGGAAGAGAATTCAAAACAACGGATTTCATAACATTCAACGGCACATGTGATGATTTAGATCTTCATATAAAGAACTCCGAAGAAGAACTGAGATACCTCTGGTGGTCGAATATCAACGGTAAACTTGGCGAGGGTAAATTTCTACAAAATGTGTTGTTAGATAGGGGAATCCATACTATAACTTTAGAAGTTTTCGATAAAGAAGGATCGGATAATTCGACATCAATAACGATTACTATTAAGGGAGATAACATAATGGTTATTATTCAACCACCCTTTTGTACACTATTAACTCCCATAAATGAAGAAATAATAACAACAAAATCATTAAATTTGACCTGGGAGACCAATTTCACAGAACCAAGCATGATAACATATGATGTATACTTAGATACTGATCCATATCCGAGAACATTGGTTGCAAAGCGTATTACCGACACAAAATATCTCTTACAAGATCTAGAGGATGGCGGCACATATTATTGGAAGGTTGTTCCGTATCTGGGCGATATAAGGGGTAATTGCACCACGGGGATTTACAAATTCAATATATATCTGGATTTTGAACCGATAGATAATAATGATAACGAAAAGAAATCAGATAAAAATTCAACTTTTCTATTATTTGTGTTACTAATAATTATTATAATTATTATCGTAATTATTGTTACTTGGCTTTTTTACAAAAAGAAACGAGCAGCACTGGAATCGTTGAAAACAAGATCGGTCACCATCAAACCCGGAGCATTTCCCCAGACTTTTGTGACCCAGGAGCAAGTTCCGGCAGCACAACAGACCCCTCAGACAGTAAGGCATCCCACCACCCAGGTTCAACAACAATACCAAAAACCGCCGAACTCTCAATAACATGATTAATAAATAAATTACAATTAGTATTTAAGCTCCTCTTGAGAATTTGTGACGCTTTGCTGTATTTATAAAATTAAGCTACCGGATTCTGAGTTTTGTCTGACGGTTTCATCTAACCGCTCCCGACTCTATGGACTCCCGACTCTTTAGACTCTTTATTCGATCCCCATCCTTTTCCATGCTTTCTTCGCCTTCAGATATTCCGGCGCCGCCAGCGCATACCTGAACCGCTCACCCCAAAAGAACTGCCACGGCTTGCGTGGTAGGTTATCAGTCAATGTTTTCAGATATTTTCTGATATGTATTAAATTATCCGGAGTTAGATCTAATACATCTAATAAATGCAGATCACCACTATGGGTGGGTTTCGTGTCATAGATGTTTATCGTGAACTTCGCAGGTACCGAAACCTTGAACTGGAACACATAAGAAGCTTGTGGCAATGGTAAAACCACCATCAATTTCGAATACGATTTATATGTGCGGTCGCGCTCGTAAGTGTATCCCAATTGATCCAGGGTCTCACGTGTCACCTTTGCCATGGTCTTCGCATTGTAGCATACTGCAGAATGCCATTCCGATCTGAACTTTTTCTTTGATCCAACCATCGTTTTTCCTCGGGTAAAATTTCAATATCAATATCATTATTAATTATTGAAGTTTTGCGTATAATTTGTATATGCATAATAAGATTTATTGCTGGGATGTAGTCGAGCTGAGTTGATGTTGAACAGAAACCAGGATTAGTTGATGCTGGGAAGATACCGGGCTGAGTTGATGCTGAACAGATACCTGGATGGGTTGATGCTGAATAGATGTCGGGCTGAATTTATGCTGAACAGATACCTGGATGGGTTGATGCTGAACAGATGCCGGGCTGAGTTGATTCCTGGATTTTATTTTTAAAGCTAGGTATCTGTCAATCAATAATCAATCCAGGCATCTGTCAATCAACAATGAATCTAGGCATCTGTCAATCAACAATGAATCCAGGCATCTGCCAATCAATAAGTCATCATTGCTACTACCCATCAATAACTCATCACGGCCACTGTCAAGCAACAAATAATCACGATATTAACCAAAGATTAATTAATCAAATCAATATTGCATATTGAAGTGATTGGTATGGTTTATGGCGGATATAACTATTTAGAAATGGACTATACTCCTGATCTTAAAAATGACATATTAGTCTGGCATTGGGTTTCCGGCACGCACACTCTTGAAACTCTAGCAGAAGCCATCGCAGCGGAATCCTCGGTCGGCACCTGGACAAAACTGAAGACAATAAATCAAGATGTTTTTACAAAATTAAAAGCCAAAGTATACAAGCTGCAAAAAGTCGGCTCGAATGCGGGATTTGTGTGGCTTGCGTATCCGATCGAACATTTCGATGCCAAGAATTTACTGCAGATACTTGCCTCGATCAGGGGCAATATCTTCGGTTTGAACGAGCTTTCCGAGTTGAGATTTCTTGATATATGGATGCCAACTCGATTACAGAAATTATACCCCGGGCCAAAGTTCGGTCTCAAAGGAATACGCAAGCGTTTGGGAACAGATGGTACCGGCAGACCGCACATAGGTACAATTGTCAAACCCAAGGTGGGTCTGGCGCCAAAAGAATGGGCCGAGGTGGCATACGAGGCGTTCATGGGTGGTGTTGATTTCGTCAAGGACGACGAGAATCTGGTGGACCAAGATTTTTGCCGGTGGGAGGAGCGGGTACATGAGGTATTAAAGGTAGTGGATAGGGTAAAAACTGAGACCGGCCGAACAGTTGCGTACTCACCAAATATAACTGATTCATATTACAACATGGTCACGCGCATGGAGCGTTTGAAGGATATGGGTTGGGACTGGGCAATGCTAGATGTATATATGATCGGGTATGCCGGATTACAAGATATCGTAAAAGAACTGCATGACAATAATATTATAATTCACGCCCACCGTGCCGGCCATACGGCTGAGACGCGAGGTGCGTTTGGGGTAGAGTATACAATCTTTGCCAAGCTCTGGCGTTTGATCGGGGTTGACCAATTACATACAGGTACTGGTGTGGGTAAAATGGAAGGCGCATCTGCACTGATCAGGCATTATGGCGATATCTGTCGAAAGGATAGGAGTCCAAAAGCAGGCCATCTATTAAGTCTTGGGTTCGAATGGGACAGGGATATAAACCCGCTCATGCCCGTTGCGTCGGGTGGACTAAATGCTGGGTGTGTGGATGCATTATTAGAAATTTACGGTAATGATGTGGTGATCCAGTGTGGTGGCGGCATCCACGGCCATCCCGGGGGTACGCGTGCGGGTGCAAAATCCGTCAAGGATGCTGTAGACGGCGCTATGGAAAATAAAACTTCAATAGAAACCGCCAAGAAAAGTAAAGAACTCAAAGTGGTGCTTGACAATTGGGGTTATATCGACCGGTTAAGTGTAAGAGAAAAACTCGATGATCTGAACAACAACAGGAAAAAATTCGAAAAACTTCTAATGGATACCGGATATGGTGCATTTGCAAAATTGGATTAGAGGGTTCTTTTCCGATATTAGGTAAAGTTGTTTTCCAAATTAAGAAACGATGGGGCCAGTATATTCATACGCTCTTAATATTTCCACCGGAGTGTCTGGCACTGCTTCATGACCTCCATATTGATGTACATTGACAGCGCTGATCTCGCGCACAATCTCCATCCCAGCCACCACCTGACCAAACACAGCATATCCATCACTATTCGCGTTAGGTTCTAGACCAGACTGCGGGCCATCGTCAATAAAGAACTGTGAAGTTGCAGTATCCGGTTCGGTTTGGCGTGCCATTGCGATTGCGCCATCGACATGTTTTAATGAATTATCTATCTCCAACGGTATCTGGCTCATACCGGGTGGAAGTGCCTTTGCCACCGGGTTGCTGCTATCAGCGCCAGCCGTAAACCCGCCGCCCTGGATCATAAAACCGTCCATTACCCGATGAAAGATAGTGTCATCATAATAACCGGTACGCACATATTGTAAAAAATTTTCAACAGTAATTCCAACATCTTTATTCTCGTATAGTTCGATAACTATCACGCCGTAATCCTTTATTTCCATAATTACAATTGAATTAGCTGGGTTAGATGGTGTAAATGGAGGAATATTATTATTATTATTATCTGGTTTATCATTTGGGTTTGGTATAATATCCATGTTATCATCGAGATCTATCGGTTCATCATCAGAGTCCGAACCGGGATCAAATATAGTATCATAATTCAAATATAGAAAAGAACCACCCATCACAGCTATTATACAGACAATTGCAACTATTACTACAGCCGAGTCCGTGCCATGTGTTCCGGATGCACGTGAGGTATGGTAACTTTTTTTCATCGATTTATTGCCGTCCAGGTCATTATCTCGATCTCTATTAAGATATTCTCTTCTAGCATGTCTTTCGCCCTTATGCCTCTTTTTCTCATCCTGTCGCCTTCGACGTTTTGCCATTGAGATCACCAAAGTTTTGTGGTAAATGATATTTATAGTCTATTAGTTTTAAATTATTAATATTTTGACCTTCGTATAGATTATTTTCTATGATTATGGAGATTTGTGAGTGTGTGAGTTTGGGGGGTTATTTGTATTTATCACTATGCAATTTTATTACGCAAATAAATAGAAAAATTAGTGATCATTTTTGAGATCTCTTCGGTACGTTTATAGATATTTTTGACTTGCTGTTGTGAAATATGTTTCTGGTCAAAGGCGATGTATAATGCTGATTGAACCTCAGCACAGGATCCATGAGCGTAATCCAAGAATTGTCTAAACTCACGATTATATCTTCTTGCATAACCTTCTGCAATATGCTTCAATTTCTTCAAATTTCTTTATTAAAACCATTTTATCATCCCTCTTTTACTCTCCTACACTATTACACTACAACACTCTCAACTCTTACACTCACACACCCTTACACTCACACACTCTTCCACTCCTTAACCTATTTTTTACCTTTGCCCACGCCATAATAAATATATCCAAGCTCCTTACATTTGTTAGCGTCAAATACATTTCGTCCATCGATAATTATGGAATGGCGCATAGTGTTTTTCAACGCAGCAAGGTCGATATCTAAATATTGTTTATGTGGTGTAACGATCATGAGCGCATCACTATCTAATACACCCTCCTGGAGATCACTGGTAAGCTCTATTCCTTCGAATTCTTTCACAAACGGGTCGTGTACTATTACTGAGGCATTCTGGTCCTTCAATAATGTATACAACGGAAGTGTCGGTGTATTTCTGGTATCATCCGAGTTTTCAAGAAAGGCCACACCTAGAACACAGATCTTGGCGTCGGTGATATCCAGATCTGCATCTGAAAATGCTTGATGCAGCAACTCGGTCATGTGTTTAGGCATGGAATCGTTCATCATCCTGCTGTGAATAATGATCTCGGGTGTGAATTCTTTCGAGCCATAATTATCCTGGCCATACTTTAACAACCAGGGATCTTTTGGCAGGCAATGGCCGCCCACCCCGGCACCTGGAAAGTGCATATTCCTATACGGGTTTGCCGCTGGATTCGATGGGTCGTTGGGCAGTGTATTAACCAGTTTACGCACCTCGTATACATCTGCACCCATGCTCTCGCATAATAAGGCAACCTCATTGGCGAACGCAATATTGACATCGCGATATGTGTTCTCCACAACTTTGGCAAGCTCGGCAGTAAGGGCATCGGTGGCATACAGATCTGAATTCACGATCTTTTTATATAATTCCATCGCTAACTTTGTGCTTGTCTCATCTATCCCGCCAATAATTCTGGGGAGTTCGGTCAAATTATGCAGCAATCTGCCCACCATGACGCGTTCGTATGAAAATGCAAGATAGAAATCACGCCCGGCAATTTTACCCGAAGACTCTTCCAAAATGGGTTTTGCGATATTTTCGGTGGTCCCCGGCGCCACGGTTGACTCGATCACGATCAGAACACCATCTTTCAGGTGAGGGCCGATAGTATTACAAACATTCTTCAAGGACTCGAACCGTGGTTCATGATCGGATTCGACCGGGGTCTGGACATCTATTAGAATTACATCTCCATTTCGGCACACAGAAAAATCATCGGTTACTTTGAATTTGTTATTCTTTACAACTCTTTGGATCAATTCGGGCAAACCAGGTTCATCACCGCCGATGGGGCATTTACCTTGGTTTATATGGTCGATCTTCCAGCCCGAGCGTGTAGACCTGCGCTGGATACCTGTGACTGTGATCCCATCTACATCGGCAAATAACGCGGCTACGGGAATACCCACATAACCCATTCCAATTACTACTATATGATCGAAAGACATAAGTTTGGCTCCTTGATCTTATTTATCTTGATCAATCCTCGTTTGCGAAAATATATTCAAGATATTTAAATGTAATAGTGAAAAGAAGTTGGACGTAACGTTTTATTATTAGGATGTTGGACGTATTGCTTTATTATTAGGATGTTGGACGTATCGTTTGATTGTTAGGATGTTGGACGTATCGATTTATTATTAGGATGTTGGACGTTACAATTCATTTTTAGAATGTTGGACGAGTCGATTAATTTTCAGGATGTTCTATATTTCGATTAATTACTGGGATGTTCTATTTTGTGATTAATTATCAGGATGTGTGATTTATTTTCGTTAATTCATTTATGCATCCTGTCATATTAGCGACATTTATAACATCCTGACATACCATCGCCATATCTAACATCCTGTTATCTCATCGACATATACAACAATCATTTGTATTTTCTAACTCTTCTCACAACTTCCAGCTCGATAGCCTCACCAGAACGGTTATATGCCTGCCAGGTGGATTGTGTATAAGGATAACCTATTATTATATGGGTTTCACCAGTTTTCCTGAAAAATTCCAGGTCCGCTTGTGACGGCCGGTTATTGCCGGAAGGATGTGAATGCACACTACCGGCAGCTTGAAGAAATATGTCAGGCGGCTCCATATAGACAAACGGTATTGCATGGGACCTGCCCTGGATAGTACGAATGATACTGAACTCGGAAATCACACCATTCTTTTGCAATAATTTGGCATAAAACTCATTTGGATATGTATCCTTTGATGCCTCGATTATGAACTCTATCATCGCCTTTTTGATCGCCCAAACACCCTTTGGTTTCCCAGCATGGCTCGTAGTTGCATGGCTATCATGGTTCTGCTCGTCCTCTTTTTCATCATACGGCTCGTGATCATTTTTCTTTGAAAACCAACCCATTTAATCACTTCCGAGATCAATCAATAGTCGATAGCAGACCACTATGATAATATATCTATAATAATCGTTGGGTGAAAGGTGACCACTGCAATGAATTATTGTTTACGACCGTTGGGGGGATGTTGGAAATAGACCGTTTTGCTGTTTTATCAATATCAAGCACTTGGGGAAGGGGGACCACTACAAGTAATGATCGCTTGGAATCGTTGGGAGACCACTTCTATTTTTTATTGAATTGGATCGTTTGGGGAGGGGTAATGGGTGAAGTGCTAATGTTGAGGATACTACAACAATTTGTTAATACAAATTGTCTAGGGCTAATAATTCTTATAAAATAATTGTGCTATA
>JAEHCK010000080.1 GCA_020696345.1 Thermoplasmata archaeon
GGAAAAGTCGAAGAGTTTTCCAGAGCAAAATGATTTCCTTTAAAAATCATCTAGAGCTAAAAATTCTTTTATAGGGAATATTATAAAAAATAGAATTTTTACCTCGAGTTAATTTGCTGTGGCAAATTAGCCTAGTTCCAAGCTCCAAATAACAAATAAGCACCAATTACCCAAATTCCAATGACCAAAACTAGCAACTAGGATCTAGAAACTAGCAACTAGATATTATCATAATTGCTGAGTCATGACCCCTAATAGATAATTCATTTGGGGAGAAAATATCTATGCAAGAATTCTACAAAACATTATCAGAACTACTTCGAACCCACAGCAAACTAGTATTAGCAACAGTGATCGACACCAAAGGTTCCACACCCAGAGAGCTTGGGGCAAAAATGGTGATATTGCCGGATGGGAACATATTCGGCACCCTTGGCGGCGGAGGACTGGAGTTTCTTGTGATGAAAGATGCGCAAACAGCAATGAAGAAGAATGAAAACATTTTAAAAGTATATCCATTGATAGAAGAAGATAAAGGAGGGATCGGCGCCGCGTGCGGTGGTGATGCAACAGTGTTCATTGAAGTTATTACCCGCGGCGAGAGATTAATGATACTGGGCGGCGGGCATGTCGGCCTGGAGCTATACAATATGGCATTGAGAACCGGTTTTTCGACGGTGGTGGTAGACTCGAGACCGGAATTTGTCACGAAAGAACGGTTCTCCGAGGCGGAGTTGTTGATAAACTGCTCACCAGACGATATTAAACTCCGTGAGTTTGTAGATAAGGACACATATATTGTCATTATGACCCATGGACACAAGCACGATAAAGCTGCAATAAAAAACCTGATCGATCGTGACTTCCGCTATCTTGGTATGATAGGCAGCATCCGCAAGGTCAGAAATACCTTGGAAGCCCTGGAAGCCGAGGGTGTGCCCCGAGAGCTGCTGGATAAAATTTATACTCCCATAGGTTTGGATATAAATGCCGAGACGCCGGCGGAGATCGCGGTGAGCATACTTGCAGAGCTTGTGCATGTACGTCGGGCGGGAAGCGTGTCCGAGATCAGTCTTTGCAATCGTAAGGATATAGATGTATAGGTGGAAACGAAATGTTGAAAGATAAACATGTCTTGGTGAAAGGCGCAGGTGATTTTGCATCCGGCAGTATCAGGAGATTACATTTAGCCGGCGCAAATGTCGTGTGTACCGAATTACAACATCCTTTAACGATCAGAAGAACGGCCGCATTCTCCGAGGCAATATATTCCGGTGAGCATACCGTGGAGGGTGTGACTGCACAACGAGCCGCATCGGGAGAGATCGATAAATACCATTCCGAGGGTAAGGTGCCCGTGCTGGCCGACCCCGATGCCAAGATATTAAATGAGCGTGATTTCGATATTGTAATAGACGGTCGGATGGCCAAAAAGAATCTCGGCACAAATATATCGGACGCACCGATCGTGGTAGCTCTTGGGCCTGGCTTTGAAGCCGGGTTTGATTGCCATGCCGTTGTGGAGACGCTTGCGGGGCACAGTCTGGGGCGGGTGATTTATAAGGGTGAAGCGGCGGAGAATACAGGTGTTCCGGTTCCAACAGATCTGATCCCGTCTTGCAATGCAGGGTTCGAACCATGCAGTGCCGGGTTTGATCTTGATGTGAACCTGTTGGTCTTACGCGCACCCGATAACGGTAAATTCTTCAGTGGAATTAATATCGGCGACCTGGTGAAGACCGGTGACCTGCTTGGCAGGGTTAATAATGTTGATGTGGTTGCCACGGCCGACGGTGTGCTGCGCGGACTCATTCATGATGGCGTTGAGGTCACTAAGGGTTTAAAGATCGGTGATATCGATCCAAGTGGAGATATTGATAGAGTTAAGCATATATCAGAGAAGGCGAATGCTATTGCCGGGGGAGTGCTGGAGGCAACTCTTTATTTGCTGAATGAACAAATGAATATCGATTAGATTATTATTTTTAGTCGGGAGTCTTGGAGTCAGAGATTCTATTGAGTCTATCGTCTCCCGCCTTTCGCCCCTTGCCCTTTACAATTTCCAATTTACAATTTATAATTTACAATGAGCCTCAGCGATAATCCTCATTCTAACTCTAAACTCCCCAAACTCTTACACCCACACACTTTGTTGAAACTCGGTGGGATCCGATTAATCTTTATTTCCAAAATCCATTCATATCATCCAGGTTTTGAACTCTAAACAACTATCACTTTCGAACCCTGATACCCTCTTTCTTTAGTTTATTGGCACATCGTAAAACACTGTTTATCATCTCTTTATGCTGCTTCGACCAGATATGGTTTGGGGTACGTTTCACCCACTTGGCGTATGTTGTGATAAACTCCAGTCGTGCTTGGCGATTTCGGGTGCGATCTTCCTCAAGCAACACTAGATCCATCTGTTCACCAACCCAGTATTGGTTTTACATCTTTGATCGATAGGTTCAGATCAACCAGCTCTTTCTGCAGTTTTTCAAGGTCCAGTTTTTCCCTGAACAGTTCAAAAAGATATCTTGCATCTTCGAGATCTTTATCAGAGTTCAAGTATAATTTGTAGGCAATTTGTATTTCAAGGGATGATATAATAATAACTTTGCCGTTCAACAAAACGGTCAAGGAATCTTTTAATGCATGTTCATGTTGCATATTGGACACCCACTTGAATTCAATATTGGGTATCACTATATCCTGTTTCGAGAACCTGAGCGCAAGGTTATTGTTCAGGTATTCATCATAAGCATTTTTTATCTCATGAGTATTATGGCAATAAAACTTATTACCCAAAGCTTTCCAGAGCGATGTGAAATCCTCGAAGGAAAGTCTTTCTACCAAAATATCCACATCTTCGCTGATCCTGCTTCTACCAAAAAGTAAAGCTATATAACCAGATACAAACACATGTTTGATATTCAACTCCTGCAAGATCTCCGAAAAATCCAATACAAGTTCATCATATATAGTTGGTTCTTTTGTAAATGTGATCGTCCGACCAATATATTCGATCTCCATAATTTGCCACCAATTTATTGAGTCAACCTATTATTTACTTTATTAGTATTAAGTAATCTAGGGTTATAAAATCTTTGCAGGGGATGAGTGAAAGCTCTGTAAAGTTCTGATCTGCCCATCAAGGTAGAGTTCCAAGTATCCCCTGTTTTTTTAGCTCTAACGACAAGTCTTTCAATGCAGGACAATTTGTCTTTGCAAATTGTCTAAATTTCCAATTTCCAATTTACAATTTACAATGAGCCTCAGCGATAATCCTCCTTCCAACTCTCAACTCACACACTCCCCAAACTCCCAAACCCCCAAACTTAATACTACTATAATAAACAATATAAATACAAGAATTAATTATCAATCGATCATTACCCCATAATGTCCTAGGTGAAATCCCATGAAAATAAAGCTAAACTTGTTAAAGCCGTTCTCGGATGCAATTGGCACAAAAGAGCTTGGGTTGGACTTTGATGGCAAAACAATTGAGGATCTGATCAAAAAACTAGTGGAAACCTACCCGAAGCTTAAGACCGAGTTGTATACGGAAAATGATGAGGTTACGGATTATGTAAGTATTTTCGTCAATGACAAGCCAATCTCTGTATTATCTGGTTTGGATACGAAGCTCAAAGAGTGTGATGAGTTATTATTCTTTATCCCGATCAGCGGTGGATAGAACTGGGTGAATTGGATTTGGTATTTTTTTCGTTTGATCAGGTAGATGAACATTTAGGACCGGTTTTTGAGCTTGCTTAGTTTCAGTTGAACTATTGGTGGTAGTTACATTTTCCGCGATGCTTGGTTCAGTTTTTATGTTCGTGCCCTCAGTATTATTGTTAATGTTAGCTGGAGGTAATTGCGGCAATGCTGCGATTTGTGAAGTGGGTTGTGAACTGGAAACCTTTGCGTCAGCTGAAAACTTCGCTAATACCGGCAGTGCCGTGGCTGCACCAGATAATCTAACATTTGGTGTTCTGATTCCGGTTCCTCCACCAACTGGCGGTAGTTGTTGGCTAGTTGACACAACACCAAGACCCCCACCACTGGCTAATGCAGGTGTTGATAGGTTCCCCGGTTTAAAGGGCATCGCACCAGATGTGACCAGGTGCTGTTCAATGCGGTTCATACGTCGCGTGATAACTGCTGTAATAATGCAGAAAAAGATGATCAAAATAATTATCAATATAACATACCAGATATCTGTAGTGCTACTCGAGAACTTTTCTGATGGGCTGGCTTTTTGCTCATTTATAGATGTCGTAGCATTCAATAAAATGGATGTCATGACAGGTTTGGCGATATTTCCTGCACGATCCATTGCTCGAAAATAGATGGTTTTAACACCATAGCCAACTGGTAAATTATACATTTTTGATTCCGTATAATCCTCCCAGCTACTCCAGTATTCTCCATCAATACTGAACGCGATCTGATCAACTTTTGAGACCTTATCCGTGGCTTTGAGTTTAAGTGTAACAAGAGTTGAATTCGTCTGGGAAACACCATCATTTATCATGATAGATAACAACTCGGGTGGGGTGGTATCCAGAACTATACTGTCATAAACAGATTCAGCAATATTACCAGCTTTATCCGTAACTCTGAAATAAATATATTTCCCTCTATCTCCAGGCGGCATATAAATCGATCGTGTAAGTTTAAACGGTTCCCAGGGAAGCCAAATATTGCTATTATAACTAAATGACATATTATTTAGACCGGATAATGAATCCATTGCATTGAGTGTTAAAGTGACCTTGTGTGAATTTGTAAACTCTGCATCGTTATTTATTACAAGGGATAGATCCTTGGGCGGGTCAGTATCTAGTATTATAATATCTGCAGCAGGTTTTGGGATATTACCCGCGAAATCGCGAACCCTGAATTCTATTACCTTAACACCATCGCCTATGGGCAGTTCGTATTCTTTTGTGGTGTTGAACGTTTTCCAGGTGGTCCAAGTCTCATCTGACGCTCGGAATGACATCTGTGATACACCGGAACCGAGATCAGCAGCGGTAAGGGATAATACCACATTATTGGAAATCGTATATTCATCACCATTGTTGATAATGATCGAAGGCTTGTTTGGTTCTAGGGCATCATACCTGAAAGTGGTTTTCCCAGTGGGTACTTCTTCATTGTTTGATCGGTCAGTGGCACGGGAGCGTAGGATGTATTGTTCACCGGTTATCCAATTTATTTTACTTGAGTTATATGTCCATTGATCTGTACCCTTTACTGTAAGCCATTCATCTACAGGATCCCAACCTTGACGATGCCAATATTTATCATCCTTGACTCTGTTAATACTTATCTCAACCTCTTTTACATCCGAACCACCAGTATCAATGGAACTGCCCGAAATGGTTTCCAGAGCCTTTACCCAACTGTTGTCAATTGGATAATCAATGAACGACTCTGGTGAGTCTATATCGATGGAGAATTTATTTTCACTCGGTACCAACTCCAGATTAGATGCATTATCCAAGGCACGGGATTGAATACTATATTGGTAACCTGAGCGCCATTGAACAGCACTTGAATCATACTCCCATTGATCGGTACCTGACACCAGTAACCAATTAACCAACGGTGACCAGATTATTCCATTCCAATAATAATTATCACTTAGTCTTTTGATCGCAAGCTCTATTTGAATTACTCCTGACCCGGGTTTCGGATCCGTTGATATACCTGAAATTGTATCTAAAGAATTACAATAATCATTATTTATCGGCATTGTGGGTGCCGAGCTTGGTGCGTGCGTATCAATAGTAAGTGATATGGGTTTACTATATTGAGTCCATTCATCATCAGAATCCTTCGTTCGCACTTTCCAGAACCATGTACCGTCTGGTAGATCCAGATAGCTTGTACCAGAAGGAAACTCCCAACTCTGATCTGCAATGTTCTGTTCACCACTATTATAGTCTACATCATTAAAAGTTATATTATCATCAATAAGCACTTGAAATCCGTTTTGCTTGTCGCAATCAATATCGGAAAAGGTCCATGTGAAAGTGGGTTTACTGTGCGATAATAAAGACTGGTCACCCGGACCGATCACATTTGTACATGGGAGTGTGTTGTAGGTAATAATAATATCTCGAAGGATCGGTGAGTCCGTAAAGACACTCATATTGAAATAAACTTTATACTGTATCCATCGATCACTGTTATGTCCAGGCCAGAGCTCATTAAAGGTCGATGTGTAATATTTCGATGCGGACCCATTAGGCCCAATAAAACTTTTGCCAGTTAAAATAGATTCATTTTTCGCGGACCTTAACTGGATCTTAATGCTGGTATTAATTGGGGTCTTACCATACCAGCTTATGGATTTATATGATGAATTTGAACCGGTATCATAGGGCTTCGAGATATATGTCCCGTTGCGCGTGGGCAGATTGTGCCGGTATATCCAAGTCTCATCCCAATAACCATAAGCAGGATTATATCCACCAAATAATACAATTCTATCAGTACCAAAGACCGGGGCCATTGCCTGATATCTACCCGCACCCGGGCTTCTCTTGGTTTTTCTCAAGGTCCAAGTATCATCGCTATAATCATATATCCAACTGTCATTTAAATATCGATATCCAGTGCCAAAATATGCATATCCACCAAACAGCAAGATCTGATCAGTACCTGGAATTGTAGACATTGCATGCCAATATCTGCCCGGAGGTCTATTGCTGGGGTTCATCTTAGTCCAATTGTTATCACTTAGATCATAGACCCAGGTATCATCGTAAAAGTAAAAGTATCCACCATAAAGCAAGACCTTATCTGTTCCGCCAATTGGAGCTATTGTATGAAGATATCTACTATTTGGTTTGGCCTGGGGCAACATCTGCATCCAAGTGTTATCACTTAGATCGTAGATCCATGTGTCATCAAGATATTGGCTGTACCACCCCCCAAAGAGCAGAACCTTATCAGTACCGACAATGGGTGCCATTGAGTGGTATAATCTACTCGTGGGTGCACTTATAGGGTTCATACTAGTCCAAGTATTGTCGCTCAGATCATATATCCAGGTATCTGTGTAGTAAGTTGCACCCAGGTATCCGCCAAATAAAAGCACCTTATCGGTTCCATCAATATGTGTCATTCCGTGATATATCCTTCCAGTGGGTTTGTTCAAAGGAAATTTCCTGGTCCAGGCATTATCGCTATAATCGAATACCCAAGTTTCGTTATAATACCAACTTCCGCCAAAATACCAATACCCACCAAAAAGCACGGTATTATCAGTTCCCCAAACAGATGACATTGCATGATACGTTCCTGCAACAGGTTTGGTTGACGTGGTTTTTTTCGTCCAAGTTTGTAGATCTGATATATCTATTCTCAATTCTGAATCGTCACCAGTTTTATAAATAGATATATTTTCTGATGTACCGTTAAAGAAATCTTTATCGGTGGTTTGTATCCATGTAGATTCCGCTTTTGCAGTGGTTGGATTTGGTTCTATTGGTATTACTATCAATAACCCAGAAAAGAAAAGGATTATGATTATTAATATCGACCAAAATTTATTTTTTACAATTTTTTCTGCCATTATAAAATCCCCTTTTAACAAAAGAAATAAAATCATTAAATTTAGCATGATCTATTTTTTTATTAGCAGAGCCCTTGATCATGTCAACACCATGATTAAAAAACCTTTAATTAATATATATAATCATTGGTACATTTTTTTTACAATCAATGATAAAACATTTTATGTTCAGTGTATAGTTAAAATTATTTGGCGACTGCCGCAGTAAAGTAATTAAGTAGTGATTTACAACAAATATTTCGTTTATTATCTACGATTATCGTAAAGCTTTTATATAATAATACTAATACAGCAGGCTCCATGCGAAATAAAACCGACGAACTCGACTGGGAAATACTCAACATACTAAAAGCGAATGCGAGAATACCGTATGTGGCAATTGCAAATTCACTTGATGTGTCAGAAGGCATGATAAGACAGAGAGTAAAGAAACTGGTTACGAGTGGAATCATTAAACGCTTTACCCTGGTCACAGCCTCACATACACTGAAAGCCATAATCGAGGTCAGTGTCGAGGTCAACGTACACACAACCAAAATTGCAAACAATATAAAGAAGATCGACGGTGTGGAGAATGTCTACGAGATCTCCGGAAATAACGATATTGTTGCGATCGTCGATGTCGATAACACACTAAAACTTAATGATGTGATCGAAAACATTCGATCTATGAAGAATGTTCACAATACAGAAACAAAACTTGTTCTGAAAGAAATTTAGGAGGAAAAAGTATGGCAGAATGTCCGGTATGCGGATGTGACGTAGAATACAAAGATGTTGAACTTGGAGAGCTTTTGAACTGCCCGGACTGCGGGTCCGATCTGGAAGTAACTAAGGTTGACCCGATTACTATTGCAAAAGCGCCCGAGGAAGAAGAGGACTGGGGAGAATAAATGAAACTCGCGATGGTATATTACCTGATCAGAAAAGACGAGAAGATGCTGATCAAGGCGGCCTCGCGGTTAAACGTGAACCTGGAAAAAGTACGGATCCAGGACATGACATTCAGCATCCATGGTTCTAATGTCGAGTTCGATGCCGTGCTCGAGAGGTGCATATCTCATCTCCAGGCGTTATACGTATTGAAATTCCTGAACTCCTACGGTGTAAAGACAGTGAACGCCTATGAGGTCGCAAACATTTGCGGTGATAAGATACTCACATCGATCAATTTTACCAAGCATAATGTTCCAACACCAAAAACGCTCGTGGCCTTCGACCAAGAGGGCGCACTTAAAATAATCGAGGAGATGGGTTACCCTGTTGTACTAAAACCGGTCATCGGCTCTTGGGGAAGACTTCTTGCCAAAATAGATTCACGCACTGCCGCCGAGGCCATTTTGGAGCATAAAACGGTGCTGGGCAGATATATGCATACTGTGTTCTACATCCAGGAATATATCGATAAGCCTCAAAGAGATATCCGCGGTTTCGTCGTTGGCGACGAGACCATTGCAGCAATATACAGAAATTCACAGCATTGGATCACCAATACCGCCCAGGGCGCCACGGTCGCCCCATGCCCCATTACAGATGACCTGAACGATATATGCTTGCGAGCTGCAGAAGCGGTTGGCGGCGGCGTGATCGCCGTGGATGTCATGGAGTCCGATGATGGTTTAACCGTATGCGAGGCGAACTATACCATGGAGTTCAAGAACAGTGTGGAACCCACCGGTGTTGATATACCGGGTAAGATCATCCAGTACCTCGTGGATGTTGCCAAACGGTAATAGAAAAAAGAGATAACAGGATGTTGGATATGTTGTTGAGATAACAGGATGTTCTATATGTCACTGAGATAACAGGATGTTCTAAATGTCGTTGAGATTACGGGATGCAACAACCGGATAGAAAAACAAATCAGACATCTTGATAATAATTTGTAACGTCCAACATCCTAATAATGAATCGTAACGTCCAACATCCAAATAAGTAATCGAAACGTACAACATTATAATAAGTAATTGAAACGTACAACATTATAATAAAAAAATCAAAGAGATAATATCATGAAAACAGCAGGCATAATTGGCGCATCAGGTTACACGGGCGGCGAACTGCTGAGGTTGCTATTGACCAGAGATGATATCGAACTTGTCCAGGCCACATCACAGCGTTTTCTCGGTTTACAGCTCGGTCATGTCCATCCCAACCTCAGACATCTGACTGACATGAGGTTTACCACCGATGATGAGCTTTCGAAATGCGATGTATTGTTCTGCGGTCTACCACACGGGACCACCATGTCCAGAATGAACGAGCTTTTGGGTGCATCTCAACATGTCATTGACCTCTCAGCAGATTTCCGGTTGAATGCACCGGAGCAGTACGAGAAATGGTACGGTAAACCACATGCAGCACCGCTGTTGCTCGAAAGATTCGCCTATGGAATGCCGGAGCTGCATCGGCAGGATATCGTTGACAAGGGTAATGCGGCGGCGCCTGGATGTATTGCCAGTTCCATCATACTCGCACTGCATCCGTTTCAGGCTCTGGCAGGTCGGGTCGTGGTGGATGCTAAAATAGGCTCGTCAGCAGCCGGTAATACACCCACCGGATCAACTCATCACCCCGAGCGCCACGGCGTGATACGACCGTATGCACCTGCAGGTCACAGGCACCAGGCCGAGATCGAGCAGGAAACAGGTATAGATGTCATGCTGACCGCGCATGCGGTGGAGATGGTTCGGGGCATTTCGTCTACCATTCATATTGAACTTAATAAAGAAATAGAAGAAAAGGAGATCTGGAGCATTTTGCGAGGTGCGTATAAAGACGAGCCGTTCATCAGGATCGTCAAGAGCAAGAAGGGCGTGTTTCGGTTCCCGGAGCCGAAAATACTGGCAGGAAGCAATTATTGTGATATTGGGTTTGAATTGGACGAGGCCCATGGCAGATTGGTTTTATTCTCGGCACTGGATAACCTGGTCAAGGGTGCGGCTGGCGCCGCGGTACAGTGCATGAACTTGATATTCGGAATCGAGGAGGCCAAAGGCCTGGAGTTCCCCGGACTTCATCCGGTTTAATTAATGATGTGGGAATTGGAAATTAGAGATTGGAAATTTTAAAATGAAATTACATTAATGATTATAACTCCCCAAACTCACATACTCACACACCCACACTCTTCCACTCACACACTTTCAAATTCAACTATAATTAGCAAAATCTAATAATAAAGTAATATAAAAATAATAATTTAATACCTGATTAAACACTATAAAAAGAACAGTGATCATTATGTTAGTGATTAAGATAGGCGGCGCAATCGGTACTGGCTTTGAGAACCTGGCAGAAGATCTGAAAGATTACAAAGATTTTGTGCTGGTCCACGGCGGGTCGCACGAGATGAACGTTATCTCTGAAAAGTTGGATACACCGCCAAAGTTCGTGACATCTGTCTCCGGCCATGTCAGCAGGTACACGGATGAAGATACGCTTAATGTATTGAAAATGGTCTATTCCGGCAAGGTTAACAAATCGATCGTTGAAACCATGCGCCGTAAAGGCATAAACGCCGTTGGCCTCACCGGGCTGGACGGCGGCCTGTTAAGAGGCAAGCGTAAAGAGTCCATCAGGATCGTGGAGGGTGGCAAGAGAAAAATTCTAAGAGGCGACAATACCGGCAAAGTGGAAGAGGTAAATGTTCATTTATTGAAGTTGCTTTTGGACGGTGGTTATGTCCCGGTTATAACCATACCCATCGAAGCGTTTGACGGTGGTCCATTGAATGCTGATGCCGACCGTGCGGCGGCAGCGATCGCTGCAAACCTGAACGCAGATACACTGGTCATACTTTCCAATGTGCCCGGTCTTTTGAAAGACCCGTTGGATGAAAATTCGCTGATCGAGAATATCCCCAAGGCACAGCTTGAAAGGTATATGGAGTACGCCCAAAAAAGGATGAAGAAAAAGATACTCGGCGCGTCGGAGGCAATTGCCGGTGGTGTTAAGAAGGTTATACTCGGTAATGCAAATCAGACCAAACCGCTCAGTGCGGCGCTAGCCGGGAAGGGCACGGTGATAGAATGACCGAGCAGGAGATGGCACTGGATGCCGGTGTATATGCAAAACGTAATATCGAGATAGTTAACGGTAAGGGTTGCTGTCTCTGGGATACTGACGGCAAGATCTATATCGACATGGGTGCGAGCTACGGCGTATGTAATGTTGGCCACTGCAACCCGGAGGTCATCGAAGCAGTGAAGCGTCAGGCCGAGAACTTGTTCTATATTGCGTCAACATATCCAAACCCGGTCAGGAACGAGCTTCTGGAAAAACTCATATCAATTTCACCGTCCGGCATGGCCAGGGTATTTTTGTGCAATTCGGGCACCGAGTCGGTCGAGGCTGCTTTGAAGTTTGCCGTGCACTTTACCAAGCGCAAGGGCATAGTTGCGGCAATGCGCGGCTTCCATGGAAGAACTCTTGGCGCACTGGCAACAACCTGGAACAAGAAATATCGAGAAGATTTCGAAGATCTGCTCATGCCTGTACAGTTCGTCAAGTACAATGATCCGGAAAAGATCAAAGACGCGATAACCAATGATACTGCCGCGGTAATCCTCGAACCAGTCCAGGGTGAGGGCGGGGTGAACATACCCGATGAGGATTATTTTAAAACAGTAAGGGATGTGTGTACCGACACTGGAGCGCTATTGATCGTCGATGAGGTCCAGACCGGTCTGGGCCGGACCGGGAGAATGTTCTGCATCGAACGGTATAATGTTACACCTGATATTTTGTGCATTGGTAAATCATTAGGCGGCGGCTTCCCCATCGCCGCGACAGTGCTGCACGAACATCTTGGCGCTATGCGAAAAGGTATCCACGGCTCCACGTTCGGCGGTAACCCGTTGGCTTGCGCGGCGGCATGTGCAGCTATCGATCATATTATTAAAAAAGACCTCCCCGGCCATGCTGAGAGCCTTGGTAATTATTTCCTGAGCAAGTTAAAAGATCTTTCATCACTAAAAATAAGGGAGGTACGTGGTCTGGGGCTCATGCTTGCAGTAGAGCTAAAGACCAAAAACACCCCTTACCTTAACAAACTTCTAAAAAAGGGGATTGCCCCGCTGCCAGCAGGTACTACTTACATCCGATTTCTGCCACCGCTGGTGGTGGAGAAGGACGATATAAATACAACGATCGGCGCACTTGAGGAGGCGTTTAATGAGCTTGAGGTTTGAGTCTGAAACAGAGGCGGATGTTATTTTTCTAAAAGGTGCACTCGACCATTACAGCCCCACAGGTAGCACTAATAAAATGGGTGAGTTTTTGGTTACGTGGGCAAAAGAGCATGGTATGGATGGGGAAATGATCAACGGTATGGCGGTGATCAATCCCAAAGCAGAGGTGCTGCTGATGCTGGGTCATATGGACACCGTGCCCGGCGAGCTTCCGGTCAAGCTGGATGATAAAGCCGGCATTATTACCGGCCGCGGTGCTGCTGATGCAAAAGGGCCCTTATGTGCGGCCATCTCTGCTCTGGCAAAGCATAGAGAGCTCTGGGATAAGGTTTGCATCGTGGGTGTACCCGATGAGGAGGGTAAGTCTCAAACTGCACAGTTCATCAGGGATGAATGGTCTGAACGGCCGGTGATCATACTCGAACCCAGCACGTGGCAGGGGATAACATTATCCTATATGGGCAGGCTGGCAATTAGATGTACAACCACCTGTGAGCTGAGCCATGCCGGCCATCTGAAACCATTTGCCGCAGAGGAGCTATGCAAAGTCTGGACCGAGCTGGTCAAAGATCAGATCGTTAGGATCCGAAATTTTCAGGGCAATAATACAAAAGGCATTATGGCGCTGGATATTAGATTCAGGGAAGGTACACCTGAAGATATACTCTCGAAGATCCCGGAAGACATTAAAGTGGAAGTTATGGAGAAAACCATGCCGTATACTGCAAACAAGAACACAAAACTCACACGTACATTCCTTCGTGCAGTTCGCGAGGTTGGGGGTACACCGGTGTTCAAGAGAAAGACAGGAACCTCGGATATGAATGTGCTGGGTGAGAAATGGACGGATGCTCCCATGGTTGCATACGGTCCGGGCGACGGTAATCTGGGGCACACTAATCATGAACAGATCGAGATCGATGAGTACCTGAAGGGGATCGAGGTGTTGAGGCTAGCATTGGGATTTATTTTTGATTAGAAAATGTTGAAGCTCATTGGGAATTGAAGATTGGAGATTGTAAAATGAAAAATTAAGCTCCAAATCTCGAATTCCAAACCAGAAATTTCCCTAACTCCAGACTCTGGACCCTAGACTCTGGACCCTCGACTCTGGACTCTCGACCCTTAATACTAAATAAATCAAATCCTATTTGGGAATTCAATGAAATATCTAATAATTGGCAACGGCGTAGCCGGAACCACAGCAGCAGAGACCATACGAAAGCAAGATGCCAACGGTAAGATCACAATTATCTCCAACGAGAAGTTGCGTTTTTACAGCAGGATCAAGCTGATCGATCTTTTATCCGGAGACATCGATGAAGAAGGATTATTGATAAAAGAGCATGAATGGTACGAGAAAAATCATGTTAATTTAATTCTAAATGACCCGGCGGAAACAATTGATAAAGAAGCAAAGGTAGCCCATACTGGGACTGGAAAAGAGATATCATACGATAAGTTATTGTTAGCCACCGGTTCTAATTCATTTATCCCACCGATACCTGGTTCAGACAAGTGCGGTGTTTTTACATTACGGAATATCAAAAATGCTCTGGCGATCAAGAAGTATTGTTTTGAAAATGCAAAAGATGTGGTGGTGATCGGCGGCGGTGTTCTTGGCCTGGAGGCGGGGAATGCTTTGCGCAAAAAAGGTCATAATATCACTGTCATAGAAGCACTGTCAAGATTGCTGCCAAGACAGATGGACCCGGCAGGATCAGAGATACTGCAGCGCCAGATGGAGCGCATGGGGTTCACATTTCATATCAGTAGACTGACAAAAGAGATCGTTGGCGAAGAAAAAGTAGAAGGAGTATTACTTGACGATGGCACAGAGATCTCGTGTGAAGTTGTAGTTATTTCTGCCGGAGTCAGGCCCGAGCTAACGCTGGCAAAGCAGCTTGAGCTCAACATCGACAAGGGTGTGATGGTTGATGATCACCTGTGCACTAATAACCCCGATGTTTACGCTGCCGGCGACCTGGTCAACCACCGCGGCCGGCTGTACGGTATCTGGCCGGCGGCAAAGAAACAGGGTGAAATTGCGGGAGCCAACATGGCTGGAGGTAATGGGAATATAAGATACGAAAGCACAACGATCTCGAATGTGCTGAAGGTTGCAGGAATAGACCTGGTGGCCATAGGCGAGATCGATGGGAATGATGAATTTGAATCTATTGTTAAAAAAGACCCGGAAAACAACATTTATAAAAAAATGGTGATAGAGGACAATAAGCTCATCGGGGCAATATTATTGGGTGATAAGAAGAACTGGTTCAAATTGCAGAGTGCAATAGAGAGTGGTATTGATATAAGTGAGATCAAGGATGAGCTGGCGGAGTTTAAGCTGGAAATTCTTTAATCAATTTATTAACGCTTGGGGTATTGGAAATTGTAAATTTGAAATTTTAAAATTGAATTCCAAGTTCCAAATTCCAAAAGATCCGGTAACTAACACCTTGACCCGCCCTGACCCCCAACACCCGACTCCTAACTCCTGATTAATACACACACTCCAAAATACACATACTTTATACCTTGCACTCTCTACCAATTTCCCGAACCAGCATCACGGGGCAGCATGCATGCCTGGACACTTTTTCTGCAACCGATCCCAATAAAAGATTGGCCAATGCACCCTGGCCAAGACTGCCCATGATTATCAGATCATATTGGCTTGAAGCTGTAATTATCTTGTCAGCTATATTACCCCTAACTAGTTCTGAATTTACTACTACCCCTACCTCTTTACCCTTCTTAACAAACTCCGACAATATAGATTCAATTCTACTTTTTGACTCCTTTTCGATATCATGCATGGCATTATGTACATCCGTGATCTCGAACGGGATAAGGTCGTAATGTAATGGCTCCATTACATGGATGACCTGAACAACGCCTCCTACCATCTTTGCAAGACTGATGGCCTGCTCAAAGGCCATATCTGAAAGTTTAGAACCATCCACGGGCACTAATATTTTTTTGTATCTCTTCATGATACCACCAAAACCAACATTGGGTCTTTGATACTTAATGATTGTTAGATGATTTATTGTTTTAAACCAAATCGAAATTTTTAAGATTAGTACTTGCATTTAGGGTGAACTATATTATTAAATACCACTTCTAATGTTTAACGTTACCTGGGAGGAAAATCGAATGCATAACAAAAAGCTCGGCATCATAGACCTGACCAAGGAGAAGATCACAACAGAAGCACCATCGGATGAGCTGCGCAAAAAGCTGCTCGGCGGCCGCGGTATGAACGTCTGGTACTTGAACAAACTATTACCAAAAAATGTTGACCCGTTATCACCAAAGAATGTAATGATCATCGGCACGGGCTTCATGACCGGTACGTTAGCGCCATCCTCGAGCAGGTTCAGTACAACTGCAAGATCGCCCGAGACCGGGTTTTTAGGCGATACCAACTGCGGCGGGTTCTTTGGAGCCGAGCTTAGATATGCCGGGTTCGACAGACTGATACTGCTTGGCAAAGCGAAAAAGCCCAGTTATATCTACGTCAACGACGGCGCCATCGAGGTCCGAGACGCAGACGGTTATTGGGGCATGGACACGTACGAGGTCCAGCAGGCGTTCAATCGCGATCTTGGCGAGTGCGTGTCATTGGTCTGCGGTCCTGCCGCAGAGAAGCTGGTTAGATACGGCTGCCTGCGCACCGGTGTAAAGAACGCCGGTGGTCGGTGCGGCCTGGGCACTGTGATGGGCTCGAAGAACATCAAAGGCGTGGTTGCAGCAGGCACCGGCGGAATCGAGATCGCGCATCCGGACCAGTTCCTGGCATACGTTGAGGAATTAAAGGATTATCTCATGGGCTCTAAGATCACACCCATACTGGGCAGTGTTGGGACGCCGCTGTTATATGAGGTTTCGAATGCGTTCGGCGGCATACGTACCAACAACAGCCAGCTGAATGCGTGGACCGATGCGTATAATGCTTCCGAGGTGGAAAAACACGTGGAAAAGATGGTCTCGTGCTCGTCATGCTTCGTGCACTGCCGTCACAGGAATACATTGAACGGCGAGGGGCCGGAGTATACTGCGTTGAGTTTATTGGGCACGAACATCGGCCTGGAAAAGCTAACCGATTGTATCAAGCTCCAGAACCAGGTGAACCAGCTCGGGCTTGATGTTTCATCTACCGGCACATATCTAGCCTGGGCCACCGAGCTGTTCGAGCGCGGAATGATCGACACAAAACTAACAGGCGGACTCAAGCTTTCGTTCGGCGATTATGAAACATACACAAAATTGATCGATATGATAAACGAGCGTAAAGGTTTTGGAGATATCTTGGCCGAGGGCCAGTACGCCGCACCGAAACTGAATGACCCGAACCAGGATTACCTGATCGCGGTCAAGGGCCTGCCGCAGAGCGACCCGCACGATGTGCGGTATATGAGGGCATTTGCCCTGGGGATCGCAACATCATCGCGCGGTGCCGACCATCTACGGTCACGGCCCACACTCGAGATCTTCTTCAAACTGCCGCAAGAGGTGAAGGAGAAGATCTATGGGTTCACTGGTATCTCACCCGATCCAACATCGTTCAAAGGCAAGGAGAAAGTTGTATATTTTTCAGAGAACATTTACGCCACCATTGACTGTATGGGTATCTGCAAGTTCCAGTGTCAGGGCTTCAACAGCCCACATTTTCTCGGGTACCCGCATTTCAGGAAATTGATCAAACTGGCTGCGGACTGGGATTACTCGGATAAAGTGATCCGAGAAGTGGGTCCCCGCGTGTTGGATATTGAACGTATCTTCAATTTGAAACAGGGAATGACAAAAGCGCATGATACTCTGCCGCGTCGGTACTTCGACGACCCGGCGCCGTTGAAGCTTGCCAAGGGACATCATATTGACCGCAAGGAGTTCGCCAAGGTTCTGGATAAATATTATAACTTACACGGTTGGACACTGGAGGGCAATGTGAAGCCTGCACGTATGGCAGAACTTGAAAATCTTGGGGGGATAGCATGAAGTATCTGCACTTTTACCCCGAGAAATGTTCAGGCTGCCGCCAGTGCTCCATTGCATGCTCGCTTAACCTTTTTGGCGAGTGCAACCCAAAGGCCGGTGCGATCTCGATCATCCGAGATGAATTCGATAGATACGAGCTCCAGTTCGTATGCATGCAGTGCGATGACCCGAAATGTGTAGCAGTGTGTATGCCAAAAGCGTTATACAAAGATGATGACGGTATTGTAAAGCGCGACAAAGACAAATGTATTGGCTGTCGAATGTGCGTTGCGGCCTGCCCGTACTCGGCGATCAACTCTTTACACGGTGAAATCATTAAATGTGACCTATGTGGCGGCGACCCCGTCTGCGTTAGATATTGCTCAACGAATGCAATCATTTATGAAGAGGAAACGAAAGAACTGGTTACCAGGCGAAAAGAGATGGCACAGAAATTACTTAAGCCCGTGGAAGAAGGACCAATAATAAAAAATGCTACATAAATTGAATGATAATTGACGCGTTTTTTTATCGATAATATACGTTATTAACAAATTGGTGATCTATTGGAGTATGGAGAGAACATTCACTTTATAGAACCTGATTTGAATACAAAACGTCGTGGTATGGTCAAGGCACGGCTGGGTAAAGTTAGTGAACGAACCGAGCAGGAGATAAAAGATAAATTATTGGATTTACGTAAACAATCGATCGCAGACACACAAAATAATCTGCGCACTTTTAAAAAAAATGCCAAACAAAAGGGATTTTACGATATTCATATAGCCAAAACACCCGCGGAGGTAGTAAAATACATCTCAAAACAAAATAAGAGATATGGTCTTTCAAGAATAGACATGAACAGGTCAAACACACTTCGAACTCTGATACCGGAGCTAAATAGCTCAGGGTTTGAGACCATACAGACATATAATTACGCAGTAAGCTCTGGTAGTGTGGGGATTTACGATACCACGGAGCCTGGCCAGTACTGGACCTTGGACAAGCTGGAGCTTGAATCGAAGTTTCAAGCATTCAATTATAACCCAAGCCCAATAGCATATTCCAAAGAACTCATCCACAAAGCCACATCAGATCAGCCTTTCATCGGTCTGGTCGGTGCAAATGTTTTTTCCGCATCTGGTGAGATATTAGAAATACAGCATTTATATAATATTTCCTCAATCTTGACTCATGCAACGCAATCCTTTATCGTTCTTACTTTGGATAAACTAGTGGATAACTATCAAAACGCACTGTACCAAGCACGATGCACGGCTATGTTTGGTCTGGACCAAATTTTACTTGACCTATTTGATATCGAGCGGTTTAAGGATACTGTAGGTGATGATAAAGGCATTAAGAGAGCTTTAAAAGGCTCGAAAAAAATTGAACATCAACCAAAACGCTGGAAAACCAAAGATGCACATTTTGACAGTTATAGATCGCCTGAGAACCTCCATATTATTATACTTGATGATGACCGGAATAAATTCATCGGCACAAAACAGGAGGAGCTATTGTATTGTATTGGCTGCCGCAGATGTGGTCTTTATTGTCCCAGGGTGCGCGTGGGAAAACAGAGACCGACCAGTATTACCGACCTTACACAAATTTCATTTACACTCACGGCCCGCGAACTTATCATGGACGGTCATCTTTTTGGATTGGAAAGAGCTGTCGATGAGGGGTTGTTCGATTGCACGCTGTGCAGGTCATGTACAAATGTTTGCCCGGTGGGTATTGACCTGGCAGAATATATACTCGAACTCCGCGAGTCGTGCCAGGATATGGACATATTTGCGAAACCGCATAAAAGGATCCGAAAAAATATACTAGAGACTGGTAACGCATACGGCAGCGATTATGTTGGCAGTACCGTGTCACCTACAAAAAGTAAATCCGGAGGTCGTAGATAGCATGCCGGTAGAAACCGTGAAACGGTCAACTAACAATAGAACTGTCCACCTCTGGCTCGGGTGCACCACGCGTGCGTTTCTGCAAGACTCGGCAAAGAACCTGTTCAGACTACTGGATAAGTTCAAAATAGACTTTGAGATCATCGATGACATAGACGTCTGCTGCGGGTCTGTACTGTTCGTCACCGGCCAGAAATATGCGGCCATGGATAACTTGAAACAAGTTGAAAAAGTGCTTAGGAAAAAAAACGTTAAACACCTAACTTCTATTTGTCCAGGGTGCACCAGAACGTTCAAGTTTTTTTACGAGCCGCGGCGCAGCAACTCGGTTAAGAAAGTCGAGCATTACACCGAGACATTACTGGCCAATCTTGAAGAAGTTAGCTTTAAAAATACGGATAGAGTGTATAAGGCCACCTACCACGACCCGTGCCACCTGGCACGGCACATGGGCATCACCGAGCCGCCTCGTGAGATCATCAAGGCGTTACCTGGTGTGGAGTTTATCGAGCTTACAACCAACCGCCAGGACGCGTTTTGCTGCGGTTCTGGCGGTGGGATGCGGTCGTATGATAAGGAGCTGGCAGATAATGCGTCACTGTTACGGCTGCAGGAGGCGGACGAGCTGGGTGTGGACATTTTACTGACCTCGTGCCCGTTCTGCGAACGGTCGTTTAAGATGGCACAGGAGCTGCCGGAAGCGCCGAAGGGGCTGAAGGTTTTGAACATTGTTGATTTTTTGCCGAGATTTTTATAAACCAAAAGATTTAATGCAAAACTAATACTAACAGATGATAAAAAATGTATCAATGTATGTAAGATCTTAGGACTTAAGTTTGCTATCTCGGCAGATGTAGTTATTGCCTTAAAATCTAAAAAAAGAATAACACAAAATAATGCAATGGATTACCTAAATAAACTGGAAAAGATAGGCTGGTTAAAAAAAGAAATAATAGAAAGTAGAAAAAAGGAGTGTAAATAGATGTTAAAAAATATCTCTATCCGTGTGCCGAACGAGATCATTGAAGAATCAGAAGAATTAGCAGAATATGAATGTACAGAAAAGTCAATGATACTAAGAGATGCACTGCGGATAGGCTTATATGAACTGAAGAAAAGGATCGCTATCAAACTATTTACCGAGGAAAGAGTTACAATAAGTGAAGCTGCAGATATCGCCAATATCTCTGTAGGTGAGATGATGGAAATATTCGCGAAGCAAGGTATAAAAGCGCACATAGATCTGGAAGATATTTCAGAAAGTTTGAAAAATGCGATTGAATTCATAGAATAAAGATGTAAACATTAGTAGGGATTATGAACCTGGTTGATTTTTTGCCGAGATTTTTGTGAATGATTTTTCGTTGAGTTAAATTCCAAATAACAAGCTCCAAGCTCCAAATAAATTCCAAAACTCAATGACCAAAATTTCAAACTGGAAAGAGGGCGGTGGAATAAATTGTTGAAAATGATTTGCAAGGAAAGAGGGTCATATCGCTATGGCTCATTGTAAATTGAAAAATACTAAGTGGAAAATAGAATTTGAACATAAATTCATCTCACTTTTAACTTTTAGAATTTGCCTTATCAATTTGCTTTAGCAAATTTTTACAAGGGTATAAATTCTGAATATAATTACATAATTAAAAAAAGAATTTATAGCTCGAGA
>JAEHCK010000178.1 GCA_020696345.1 Thermoplasmata archaeon
CATTGTTGATTGATAGATACCTTGATTCATTGTTGATTGACAGATGCCTAGATGAATTAGCGATTGACAGATACCTTGATTTTATGTCGGTTTACAGATGCCTAGATTCATTGTTGATTGACAGATGCCTGGATGAATTAGCGATTGACAGATACCTTGATTTTATGTCGGTTTACAGATGCCGGGATTAATTGTTGATTAAACGAAACGTAGTTGTGATAGTAAATCAACGGATCTTTCTAGCATTAATTCATTTCGGTATCTATTCAGCATCAACTCATCCAGGTATCTGTTCAGCATCAACCCAATACGGCATCTATTCAGCATCAACCCATCCAGGTATCTGTTCAGCATCAACTCAGCCTGGTTTCTTTTCAGCATTAATTAAGCCTGGTTTCTGTTCAGCATCAATTAATCTCCGCCACTGTTCAGCAATATTTTTTTATGAAAATGCACAAATTACATAAACCTTTAAATATATGTTATAACATAATTATCAACAAGGTTATAACATTGCTAGACACAAGGCTTAGGTCAATTGGAAATAGTCAAGGCATTATTATTCGAAGTCCAATTCTTAAATTACTAAACCTTGAAAAAGGAGACAAGCTGGAAATTGTTCTGGAAAAAAAGAAGATCATTCTCTCAAAGGTGGTGGAAATAAATGATAAAGATAAAAAGGGTAAATAATGAAGAACAATCGGCTCAAAATAACGGCTCGAAAAAAGGTAAAACCAAAATGCTGTGTGTGGCCATTTATACCCGGGTGTCCACCGAGGATCAGGCCAAGAAAGGTTTTAGCCTGGGTGCACAATCCGAGAAATTGAGATCATACTGCAAGGCCAAGGGCTGGAAGGTCGTAGGCAAATATATGGATGACGGATATTCCGGCCGTGACGAGAATAGGCCTGGATATAAAAAAATGTTGGATGAAAAAGATAGATGGGAGTTAATAGTGACACTTAAAATGGATAGAATACACAGGAACAGTGTCAATTTTGCATCTATGATGGATCGGCTTAATACTTGGGGTAAGGGTTTTGCATCTGTCCAGGAATCTTTTGATTCAACCACGGCCATGGGCAGATTTGTCATGGATATAATACAACGCATTGCACAGCTTGAAAGTGAACAAATTAGCGAACGAGTAAAGATCGGAATGGAGCAGAAAGCAAAATGCGCTCAAGGATACCTGGGTTTCAATATTCCATATGGTTACGATTATCACAATGGTGAATTGACATTAAATCTCGAGGAGGCAAAGATAGTTAAAATGATCTTTCAATTATATTTGAACGGTTCGAGCATTGGTTCTATTGTTGATCTATTGAACGATCATGCCATCTTGACCAAGAGGGGAAAACATTGGGGCAAACAAACGGTTGCCATCATCTTGAAAAATCCAATTTATTGCGGCATTAAACATTGGCAAGATATCCTCCAGGAGGGCGTTCATAGTAAGATCATAGACATTCCAACATTTAACAAGATCCAAAAGCTTCGTGTCAATAGGATCAGAAATTCCAAACAGAATAAAAACGCTTTTGAAATTGTAAGTGATTGATGATATATACTCATGAGGTGTATGATCTGGTAAAAGTTGCAATATACACGAGAGTGTCAACAGAAGATCAGGCCCAGGATGGTTATTCGTTAGCGGCACAGCGTGAGCGGCTGGATGCTTATTGCAAAGCCCAAGGTTGGTCGATCTATAAAATATACGAGGATGAAGGATTCTCCGGACGCAATACCAAAAGGCCGTGCTATCAAGCAATGTTGGTTGATCGCGATAAATGGGATATGATGCTCGTCATGAAGATGGACAGGATACATAGAAACAGCCGGAATTTCATGGAGATGATGGATGCGCTTAAGAGCTGGGGTAAGGAATTCAGCAGCATGAACGAATCGCTCGATACTTCAACCGCCATGGGCAGGTTCGTAGTCGATATAATTCAGCGCATTGCCCAGTTGGAAAGCGAGCAGATCGGTGAGAGGGTTTATGTCGGCATGAAACAAAAGGCAAAAGAGAGTAAAGGTATCCTGGGCTCGAGGATACCTTTCGGATATTATCTGGAAAACGACATATACATCCCAAGATCCAAAGAGGCGAAGATCGTGCATGATATATTCATGCAATACATGAACAATAAAAGCCTGGTAGAGATCGCCAGGTCATTGAACCAACATGGCTTAACCACTCGCAGGGGTAATACCTGGTCGGTTTGGAATATCAGATATATATTGCACAATCCCATTTATGCCGGATATCTGCGCTGGGATGGAATTATCAACAAGTGGTCGAACGAGCCTATTGTGACCCCTGATATCTATAATAAAGTACAGCTGATCTTTGATTCGAAACGCAGAAAGCCAAAGGGAAAATCAATACTGGTTCAACTGCCGGAGAGCTAAGAGATCAAGGGGAATGCAATTTATTATTACTGAGCAGGGGAATGAATTCACCGACCGTTACGATCGATTGATAATATGAACCACTTGGGGAAGGGGGACCACTACAAGTAATGATCGCTTGGAATCGTTGGGAGACCACTTCAATGAATTATTGTTTATAATCGTTAGGGGGAGAGAAAAATTAATTTTTCCGGCTCCACTCGATAATTTATGCCGCTTTGCTGTATTAATAAAATTAAGCTAAAAGATTCTGGGTTTTGTCTAACGTTTTCGGTTGACGGTATCGAGGCACGTATCGACTATCGGTTTCGGATAACGGCTTTTACCGTTTAACGTTAGACGTATTACGATACGAGTTTCGAAACCGACACCGTAGGATGTTTTCGTTAAACGGTATCGAGGCTCGACGTCAAAATTCATAACTTTAATATATGAACGAATTTTGAGGTCTCGATTGAACTCGAAGAGTGCTATCGTGTATCGTCCAACGGTTTCGTCTAACGGCTCTTTACCGCCAGCCGTCGTACGAAAATCCACCGCAAACACGTCTAGCTATCAACATATGTAACTCTCCAAGAGATAGCTTTTACTGCTAATATCATTGCATTGGGACGACTTCCCAGGGGTACTAAGACACCCTTTGTCAAACCGGGGCGACAAAAGTGGAAGTTTCCTTCGACTCATCATCCCAGGTCAAGACGATGCTCTTGGCCCCTCGAGCTAAAAGTTCGCGAATATCTACACTACAACCTCTAATAACCTGTATTTCGGTTCTCTTCATAGCAATCACTCCGGTCAATAAGAGAGATGACATACACACGTGCAAACTTCTTACGCGTGCTTGGTTCAGCAACAATGTGTGGTACTGCAATGTCATCCGGTCCAGAGTTATATACGTGGTCGCAAAGCGCCTCCAACGGACTACGGCCCTTTTTCTCCTATCTCCCGGTAATCATCATTGAGTGTTACAAAAAGTTACTATAAAACAAGTGAAAGTAAGTGATTCAGCAAAGACTGTTTTTTCTTAAACAATGAGTGTTTTAATCAAAGAATATTAATAGGAAAGAATCTATAAATATAAATGGTGAACTGATGAGCATACAAGAAATAGAAGAATTAAAAATCTTTATTGAGGTGCGTAAGCTCTCTGGAGATTATTGTGCTAAAGCTCACTAATTTTTTTTATAATATTTTTCCAACCACTCCCTAATTGTACTTCCATATTGAGATTTCAATAATTCATTAATTTCAGAAGATCTAATGTTTTCATTTTCTAAAGAAGTAATTCTAAAAAACTCACGCTCCATTTCATTTTTTTCTTCATATTCAATTCTCCATTTTTGTAAATTAAGATGAATGTTTGGATCGCCTTGATACGAAAAACCATTTTTAATCAGAAACCTTTCAGCACAATATAATGATGTCCGATGGTTTCCATTTTGAAATGGATGTAAGACAATAAGGGATATACAATAACTTAGTGCGAGGTTGAAGTAATCATCAGTATCTTGTTTTTCAACAAAATTTATACCAAATAGTAGATCATCATATCTTCTTAAATGAAAATCTTCAAGTTCTCCTTGTGATTCCAAAGCCAATCGGTTTATTTCAATAATTTCTTCGTCTGTGAGATAAATTATCATCTTGTATGGTATTGAGTTCACCCTAAATATATTTTAACAAAAGCCATTTTCAAATATTGGAGAAGGTCTTTGTCCCTACGAGCAGGGGATGTGGCCCTGTGATGTATAGCAGACGAGGTATTATAAAGGGCTGAAAATGATATATTTACGATTTACCAACCCCGTTTTTTAGGATTGATGCCGTTAATAACAAAAGAATGGGGAGGAAATTACCGGAAAATTTATAAATCAATTAAAAAGTTGTACAACTATCATTATATAGATAAAATTGGATAAATTGCTAGGGTCATGAGATGAAGGATAAGACTATATGGTCCATTATTGTCGGTATTATTGTACTTTCTCTTATTTTTAATAATATAATCCTCATTTTTATGGGAAATAATTCAATTGCAGATAATGTAGAAATCAATGAAGATAATGAAAATTCTAGAGGAGTCCCATCAATATATTCCAGAGCAGGATCATACATTATAGATTTGAATACTGAAACCGATAACCCGCATCATAACATCACAATATATGGTGCAAACAAACGTGAGGGTACTGGAAATGCATTGGCTACTGGTGATATTAATGATGATAATATCGAAGATTTGATAATTGGTACAGCCAATTCCTTCAGTACAGTTGGCACAGTTTATGTAGTATATGGAAGACCCATACCATCTCCGGTACTGGATCTAAGCACATCACCTGACATTACAATTACTGGTATAGATGTTCAGGATTATATTGGCCGTGCATTAGCAACCGGTGATATAAATGGCGATAATATCGATGATATAATTCTAAGTGCAAGTTATGGCGATGGGGTCAATAATAATAAAGCTGGCTGTGGTGAGGTCTATATAATATATGGGAATAAATCACTACCCTCATCTTGGAGCTTATCGACAACACCTGCAAATGTTACTATTTACGGAGTTAACAATAATGATAATCTTGGATTTTCTATTGCTGCAGGGGATATAAACGGCGATGGCTTCGATGATGTAATTATGGGCGCCCCGAGTGGTAGTGGTAAAGTATATGTGTTGTTTGGAAATAGTACTTTACCGTCAAGTGTACAATTATCTACTTCTGCCAACATGACTATATACGGTAGAGAAGCCTCGGATAGGGCAGGTTGGAGCGTTGGTAGTTGCAATATTAATAATGATAGTTATGATGATATAATAATTGGCGCCGCATTTGGTGATGGTGAAAAAAATTCAATATCGAATTCCGGGGAGGTGTATGTTGTTTATGGAAATAAAACCAGTCTTTTACCAACGACTTTAGATCTATTATACACCCCTGCCAATGTTACCATTAATGGAACAAAAATTAATGAGAATTTAGGTCGTTATGGAATAACATCTGGGGATCTAAATGGGGATAATATTGATGATTTGATTATTGGTTCATATTCTTCACGAACTTATATATTCTATGGTAATGATTCGTATCCAGCTAATTTAAATACTAGTGCTTCGAATGCAAGTGTAAGAATTTTCAGTAGTCGCAATTCGGATTATTTTGGTTATTCGATCTCTACGGGGAATATAAATAACGATGGTTATGATGACATAATTATTGGTGCATACAATACATACACAACATATAGCCCTGGTGATACTAGAAATGGTAATGGCGAAGCATATGTAGTAAATGGTAGTAAGTCATTACCATCTATAATTAATTTCAAAACTTCCGCACCAAATATAACGATCTATGGAGCAAAGGGACAAACGTCAGGATTTGACAATGGTGATGCTGCTGGTACTGCTGTTTTAATGTCTGATTATAATGGCGATGGTTTAGATGAGTTAATAGTAGGTGCTCCGTGGGGTAATGGCCGGGTAAATAATAGAGAGGATTCAGGAGAAGTTTGTATCATTCTTCTAGACGGAGAAACTTTGCCTTTACCATATACTACATCGGTATCATTAGAAAATGGTGCTGGTGATGATGGAAAAACCTGTTATGCTAAATATGAGGCCTATCAATTTGAAATTAAAATAATAACTCCTAATGAGCCAGATGAACTTGAATCTGTAATGTTACATTTAGGTTATTACACTAGTGTTGATAAAATCAAATTGGAATGGTCAAGATCAACAGGAGAATTTACTGAGTTAAATGATCCAAATAATTATATTGAGATTGATTCATTTAGTAATTGCAATGAATATAAAAAGGTCTGGACAATAAATTTCTACCTAATCTTCAATTGGAATTATGCAACTAATAATTATCAAAGTGTTCAAGTGCGAACTACAGGTAATACAGGTTTAACCGATTGGGTGAATCTTTCGACCAGAGAAATTTACATAGTAGAAAATCGCTTAAATTTTACCGGTGATCTTGAAGTGATTTCTGAATCCCAGGGTGAATTATCCGAAGGTGATTGGGTTCGAGGTGGTGAACAGATTACTTGGGAAGGTGTGAAAGTGGTATATTTTGATACAAACGATCTCTATCCACCCCAAGATATTGATATAGCTATGGCAGTTACTGATCCAAAGGGAAATACCTGGACTAATATACATATACCTGGCTTGATTTTATATATAGAAACATTAACGGTCAATGAAACCATCAAAGATGAGAGTTATACTATCAATATAATTGGGATCCCTCCTTATTATGATGTATCTAATATAAATTTTCAATTGAATATTGATCATGATAATGTTACATTTTCAAATGTATTACCAACTGATGACTCCTGGCAAGCATCACTTGTACCTCAATGTAAAATTCGAATTTCTGACAAATCGACGAACGTCAATGCATCAACGGTTCAATTTCGATATTCGATTGATAATGGTCTTAATTGGACCAATTGGACGGCTGATGGTATACAGAAAATTTCTGATGGCCAAAATATCAATTGCTCGGTTAATCCAGTCCTAAAGGAAGGAATAAATAATCTAATACAATGGCGAGCACACGATATTGTCCGGAATGATTATAATTACTCAGTGCCAAATCAAGTACTCGTGGATGTTTCAAATGTTACATTTTCTAATCCTACACCGACTTCTGAGTCTGTGCAAAATGATCCAGCAGTTGAAAGTGGCATTACTATTAGTGATCAATTAAGCGGGGTGAACGCAAGCTCCATCGAGTTCAGTACCTCTATAACTGGTATTTGGGGGTTTGATGATTGGCAATCGGCAAAATTAACTAAAAATGGACCAATTATTCAGTACTCAGTCAAACCTGTTTTTGCCGAGGGTAGTGAGAATTATATGCGCTGGCGTGCCAAGGATGTGGTGGGGAATGGGTATCATATCTCTGATAATTATCAGATTAAAGTCAAGCTCAATCATCCGCCAATAGCCATATTGAAATCGCCAAAGAATGGTACTATAATTAATACAGTAACTCCTGAATTAATTTGGAATGGTTCAGACCAGGATAATGATACTGAAGTAAAGTATAACCTCTTTATCAGTCATGAAAGATCTAAGATCATAACATTAAATGGCTCGGCACTTTTAAAACCAGATATAAATTACACAAGTTATCGATTTACAACACCATTAATCGATGGATTAACATATTATTGGACAGTAATTCCTTCTGACGGTATTGTCATAGGAACCTGTATATCGGGGGTTTGGCACTTCAAAGTAGATACAACAGTAGAAGTACCAATAGTGGTACTTATAGTGCCACAAAATAATTCAAATGTCACTACAACTACACCA
>JAEHCK010000073.1 GCA_020696345.1 Thermoplasmata archaeon
CGACATATCCCACGTCCTGAAATCTCAACGACATATCCCACGTCCTGAAATCTCAACGACATATCCCACGTCCTGAAATCTCAACGACATATCCCACGTCCTGAAATCTCAACGACATATCCCACGTCCTGAAATCTCAACGATATATCCCACGTCCTGTCATCTCAACGACATATCCCACGTCCTGAAATCTCAACGACATATCCCACGTCCTGTCATCTCAGCGACATTTACAACATCCCACCATCTCAACGACATTTATAAATAATACTGCCATACCATAGATAATATGTTATTAAGATCTGAACGGTACAGAAAACTGGGTGATGACGCACTCGATAAGGGCCATTATAAAAAGGCTCTTGAATACCTGGATCGCGCCGTGGTCATTGACCCAAAAAACACGACCGCATGGGTACGAAAAGCTGCGGCACATATATATCTACGCGATTATCCCTTGGCCCTGGAAGCGTGCGATGAGGCCATCAAACTCGACCGTAAGAATGCTGATGCATGGTTCAATCGCGCTCTGGTGTTGGATAGACGAAGAAAGTTCGATGATGCATTGACCAATTATGAACACGCACTGCGCTATAAACCCAGACACATTAAAGCATTGAACAATAAGGGCACCGTACTTGGGCAGCTAGAACGCTGGGATGATGCAAGATCATGCTTCGAGCAGGCATTGAAGATCGACCCTGATAATGAAGATGCAAAAGAAAACTTGAAATTATTATCTGACTACCGGGCCGGCAAACATAAACGTAAATGCTTCATCGCAACCGCGGCATTCGGTTCACCCATGGCGTTTGAAATAAAGACATTACAGTTCTGGCGAGATAAGAAATTAAAAAACTCACATTTTGGACGCACATTTATACGTATCTATTATCGGCTCAGTCCAACCATCGCAGATCGTATATCGCACTCAAAAACCGCAAAAGCAATTGTCCGCACGGCCATCGACCCTATCATTTTCCATTTAAACTGTAAATATAAAAAACCACAAAGATAAAATGGGTAATCAACTATTGATAAAGAGATGAATATGGATAACAATGTGGATGAATTGGCAGAATTTGACAAGAAATATTTGTGGCACCCATTTACGCAGATGAAAGATTATGTTAATGACCAACCAGTGATCATATCGAGTGGCAAGGGAGTATATTTGACAGATAACACGGGTAAAAGTTATCTGGACGGTGTGTCATCATTATGGGTAAATGTGCACGGTCATCAACGACCAGAGATCAATTCTGCGATCATCGAACAATTGGGCAAGATCGCACATTCCACCATGCTTGGTTTGGCGAACGAGCCGGCGATCATGCTTGGGAAACGACTTGTTGAACTCGCACCCGAGGGCTTGTCACGTGTTTTTTATTCAGATACTGGCGCCACTGCCGTGGAGATCGCCATTAAAATGGCGTTCCAGTTCAGGCTGCATCAAGAGATCGATGACAGTATAAAAGAAACCGGTGCGAGTGATATTGTTAAATATAAATATGTCAAAACAAAATTTATATGTTTGGAGAATGGATATCACGGAGATACTATTGGCGCGGTTTCTGTTGGGGGTATTCATAAGTTCCATGAGATCTTTAAACCATTATTGTTCGAGTCATATAAGGCACCCTCACCATATTGCTATAGATGCCCTCTCGGCCTGAAAAGAGATGATTGTGGTATGGCCTGCGCAGATGAGATGGAGAAATTGGTAGTTGACCATCATGACGAGCTTGTGGCGGTCATACTCGAACCTCTCGTCCAAGGGGCGGCAGGAATGATCGTGGCGCCCGATGGATACCTGAGACGTGTCTGGGAAACCTGTAAAGAAAACGATGTGCTCATGATCGCTGATGAGGTTGCTACCGGTTTTGGCAGGACAGGGAAGATGTTCGCATGCGAACATGAAGCGGTTACCCCGGATTTCATGGCTCTAGCAAAGGGGATCTCGGGTGGATATTTACCGCTGGCTGCTACCATGGCAACCGAGGAGATATATAATGGGTTTATTGCGGAATACGAGCAGCAGCGAACATTCTTTCATGGACATACATACACGGGTAACCCACTGGCGTGTGCGGCGGCACTCGCTAACTTGGAAATCTTTGAAAAAGAGCACACGCTTTTGAAAATGCAGGACAAGATAAAACTTTTGCATGAGAAGTTAGAACCATTCAATGAACTAGACCATGTGGGTGATGTGCGGCAAAAGGGATTCTTGATAGGTATCGAACTTGTAAAGAATAAACCCTTAAAAGTACCGTTTCCACTTGCAGATCGGGTGGGAATACAAGTGATCATGGAAGCGCGCAAGAACGGGCTCATGATCAGACCGTTAGGTGATGTGATAGTGTTGAACCCACCGCTGTGCTCATCGATCGAAGAACTGGACAAAATGGTCGAGATCACAAAAAGAGCGATCATTGCAATAACTTAATACTGAATATTGGAAAAGTCAAACTTCGACAATTTTCTTACGAAAATGGTCTCGAGCTATAAATTCTTTTTATAATTATGTAATTAAATTCAGAATTTATACCCATGTAAAAATTTGCTAAAGCAAATTGACAAGTCAATTTTTAAAAGTTAAAAATAAGAGCTATTATCAGGGGTTTTGGGGTCACAATTCAAGGGTCAAGGACTCTCGACTTGTTAGTTGTCAGTTATCTGTTTAATTAATTATTGCTGATAATGGAAGTGGAAAGAGGACGCGGTGAAGCATTGATAGTCCAATATGCTAGAGGAAAGAGGGTTTTTACGATAATATTTCAACCCTCTGTCCTCTCATGTGGCTCCCATAACTATTGACTCTTTAGACCCTCGACCAGTAAACACCAGCTTATCCATTTTCCACCCCTCCCCCATTGCTTTCCATCGATAACTAATCGAAACGATCCCCCCTCACCAAACGATTTTGTTTATTAATTAATCATAGTGGTCGGCCGAAGGCCTGGCCGGAGGCCATGACTCTCGACTCTTTAGACTCTTGACTCTATGGACTCGTTTTCTCATTATTTTCTAATTAGTAAGTAATCGAAAACCAAATATACCAATAATAATTAGTGCTACACAATGAGTTCATTATGTTTTCTCGGCACCGCTGGTGGTCGTGTACTGGTCTTTCGTCAGCTCAGGGCTTCTGGCGGGCTATGGCTCGAGAGTAATGGCACGAACATTCTTATCGACCCCGGACCTGGCTCGCTGATCAGATGCCTGGAGAACAAGTTGGATCCACAGAAACTCGACGCCATAATACTAACTCATAAACATTTGGACCACAGTGCAGATGTAAATGTTATTATCGAAGCGATCTCCGAAGGCGGACTAAAACCGAAAGGCATACTTCTGGCGCCGGCTGATTGTTATGATAATGACCCGGTGGTGTTGAAGTATAATCGGGCATATCTGGAAAAATTTATTCGTATTGACCAGGGGTTTAAATATCAGATCAATGACATTAATATCGAATTTCCTTTGAGACATGAACATGGTGTTGAAACGTATGGCATTAAGATCAGTACAGACCAGTTTAAATTATCACATATAGTTGATACAAAATATTTTAATGAGTTGATCCCAGCGTACAATGATTGTGATATTTTGATCATAAATATGGTTTTCTCAGACCCAATGCCTTATCCTCATTTGTGTGTTGACGACGCGATAAAGTTGATCAACGGTATTCAACCGGCTCTGGCCGTATTAACTCACTTTGGATATCGACTCTGGGAAAAAGGTATTGAGCCTTATATCGATAAGATACAACAACAAACCGGTGTTAAGACCATTGCCGCTACAGACGGGTTAAAATTAGATCTCGAGAACAAGAGTGAAATGAATTTTGGATAGTTCATTACATTAAATCCCTGATAATGTTAAATTAAATAAATGTGAACCGTCATTCATGAACCATTGTTCAACTTATTATCCCACGTAATGATCCGATTGCCATTAACAACAATCCTTGATGGGCACTTTTATATTGTAGAAGAAAGGTCGGGAAAACTTTTCTGATCGAATGATTCAGAATTTCATTTTAGCTGTTACAAAAATGTTATCGTTTAACTGTTACACAACACTTGATGTGAATCCCACCCCACGCCTACAGATACACGCTACTCTCCTGCGCTCTAGTCAACGGCGCTGGGAGAAACACGATGGGGGGGGATTAATTCTTAACTTTTTCTTTATTTTTACTATATGCATTAAGAATCAAATTTATATCCTCCATTTCGTCAACAAATAAATCAATTTTTTTGTTATTTTTTAGGAAAATCGTAAATTTCCACCACTCCTTTTCTTTCTCTATATTATTTATTTTTTTGGTTCATCTCCCAATTTAGGAATGGATATATTGTTTTAACGCTGATTTGATGGGAAATTTCAAACAGGAAAGAGGACGCTCTTAAGCATAATGGATTCAAAACGCTAGAGGAAAGTGGGTTTTAAAGATAAGATTTCAACTCTCTATACACTTCCCTAAACCCACGGTCCAAATTCAGTGATAATTTTTAAACATAATATTTAATTACGAATATACTATTTGTGAATCCAAAGATCAATGCTACTAAATCGAACTTTTGGGCCCATAGGGTAGCCTGGATATCCTGCCGGCCTTCGGAGCCGGCGACTGGGGTTCGAATCCCCATGGGTCCGCTTTATTTTCACCCATCTGATTTTAATTAATAACTGAAAGTAATGATGGGTGATTAAAATGGGATTCGAAGTCGTGCATTTTATCAACAATAATTAGCTTGATTTTTATTAAAACAGCAATCACGGTGAACGAGCAGGCTCACCCCGAGTTTTGGGATGACCGTAAAACTTTTTGTGAGGGGTGAGCCAGCGCAGTGAAGCGCCAAAAAGTTTACGCTGGGGTTCGAATCATCTTCTCGAAATATACTTGTTTAACCGAAAAGTAATCCCCATGGGTCCGCTTTATTTTTATTAACGTCTATTGGAATCTCAATGCTACCAATCGATTTCATCTTTAAATAATATATTAATAGCATTTTCGTTAAACGGTATCGAGACTCGTATCGTAATACGTTTAACGTTTAACGGTAAAACCGTTAGACGAAACCGCTGGACGATACGAGCTTCGAAACCGTAGAACGTTTTAGTTTAACGGTGAACGAGCAGGCAAACCCCGAGTTTTGGGATGACCGTAAAACTTTTTGTGAGGGGTTTGCCAGCGCAGTGAAGCGCCAAAAAGCCCACGTTGACAAATATTAAATATATTATAACTATGTTACATATCTCCCAATTATTAGTTAATAACACTTCATTTATAATACAAGATAATATAAATATAAATAAAAGTAATACATTCATAGTAAATGTTATATATTTGTAATACACTATCCTAACTACTTACCCGTTAATTCGAGGAAAAGATCGTCAACTAATTGGATAACAACAATCACGGGGACGGTGATTGCAAATGATGTCAGAAGAGGTTGAACATGAGTCAACAGTTCTTATTGAAACTGTTGAGAAGTTAAAAGACAAAGAAGATAAAGAGTACACCGTATCGTTTAAAATGACATCTAAAGGTCATGAAAAACTGGAAAATTATGCGAAAGAGCATGGTTTATCGAAATCAACGGTAATTCGAAATGCAGTAAACAAATTCGTGGATCAAAAAGAAGGTCTTATTGAAGCTAAAATACCTTTAGCTGATTATAAAACGTTGATGTTATTAATTGATAAGGATCAAATATATTCTTTAGAGGAAGGTGTGAGGGAAGCAATAAGATTGTTAAATTTAAAAAAAGCAGAAGAATTTAAAGAAACTCGTGATCTAAGAGCCAATTTATCTTAATATAAAAATAAATATTTAATAATTTAACCGCTCCAAATAAACTCTGCGATCGGAGCGTAAATTAGCCTCGCTAGAGGGATGGGAAATATGCAAACATATAGAAATGTAAACCGAGGAAATGTTGAGAGGAATACCCTCTCAATATTTTACCCACAACTAATTTTTAAGGTGGTTGTTTAATATGGACTTAGTGGAAGATCTTGATCTATATGAAGAGATAGGAATGTATCCGGAAACTATGAGGCGAATACTTGCTATTTCAATTGAAATTGTGAGAGAAGGTCTGGAGGGTAAAAAGATCGGGACCATGTTCGTTATCGGTGATTCCGATAAGGTTTTGGAGAGGTCTCAACCGTTGATCTTAGACCCGATAAACCGGCATCAAGTGGAAGTTCGTTCGATCCATAATAAAGATATAAGAGAGACCATTAAGAAACTGGCGTATTTAGACGGTGCATTCATCATATCAGAAGAGGGCGTAGTAGTGTCCGCTGCAAGATATATTAACCCGAAAACATCCGGAAAGGTATCGCTGGGTGTTGGTACAAGACATGTTACCGGTGCCGCAATTACTTCGGAAACAAGATCAGTGGCAATTATAATATCCTCCTCTGGCAATATAAGAGTTTATGCGAAAGGTAAATTATTTCGAGATTATAAGATCGAGATCAAGTTAAGAACTTGCCCGACTGGCGGTTTCAACGGTTTTCAAGATAGCCTAGGGTTAGAAGGTATGCCTGCATTTAATAGCGATAATTTTACCTACATTCACCCCCAACCTTACATATACGGCGAAAATAATGGAACAGAAAAGGGTGGTAAACCTGGCATCAGTAACGATGTCAATGTTGTAACTATCTTGTTTGGTGAAAATAATCGAAGTGTAGATTATTCGTTCTTGTCACCTACCAACTTGTCAGTGCCAAGAAAAGGGCCATAATACGGATCTTTATAACGTCTAACCCAAAGGACAAGTTAAAATGTAAAAGTCAAAAGGTAAAATGAAAAAGTATATTTTTAACTTTTAAAATTTAACTTTTCAAATTTGACTTTAAAAAAATGTGTCGATCATTATTCTTTTTACATAGCATTTTTTTTATTCCCTTTGCTATGCCCCGGCGCCATTAGCATTGGTGGTTTCAGTGGTGGATGGATTGACGGCGGCATTCCGGGTGTTAGTTGGTTTAACGCTTGCCCATGTACTTGACCCTGGAAGTGCTTTTGCATCATGATCATGCCCGGCGGTGGGCGTGATGGTGGTGGTGGACCTTGAGCTTGCATAGGCATCATAGGGATAGGCATCTGCATTTGAGATGGCCGTTGCATCGGCGGTGTTGGCTGTCCGTGTCCTTTCCCCCCACCATCATCTGCCCCTAAACCAGGTAACGGCCGTTGCATCTGCAACTGTGGTTGACTTGGATATGTGGTTGGCGAAAGACCTGCCCACTTCTCTGCTGGCATTTTTTTTGCTTGCGGTAGAAAAGGCAGTGAGAACGGCAGCTTGCCTTTGAAATTCAGAAAAATAATTAGTAATAATAAAATGATAACCACAATTACGATCCCTACTCCCAGTAATGAGTTATAATCGTCAGCACTACTAGCACTACTGTCTGACCCTGATGGTTTACCCGTGATCGTGATCACGATCTCGGCCGTATGCTCGCTGTTATCATCATCCGTGACCGTCAGCTTCACTTTATATCGTCCAGGCTCGGAAAAACTATGGTTTACTATTATACCGGTTTCTTTCGGCGTTGTGTCATCAAAGTCCCATTCATAAGTCAGGTTCTTTTTATCGGACGGTGTGTCAGAGCTTGCAGAACCGGAAAAACTTATACCCATTCCAGCCTCGATCTCTTTTACTGACGCATTGATAACTGCGGTTGGTTTGACATTATTGACCTTGATCTTTTCCATGTATGTATCAGACCCCTCATCGTCATCGGTCAGTGTCAAACGGACCCTATAATCGCCTATTTTGGTAAATTTGTGCTGTTGTAAGCGGCCTGTTTGTGCGGGCGTACTGTCATCAAATGTCCAGGTATAACTCAGATTATCCTGGTCAGATATTGTATCTTTGGATAACCGAGCATCAAATTCTATAACCTCATCTTCATTAACGATCGAGCCGCTGGCCAGGAAACCAGCCACAGGATCAACATTATTGATAATTATATCTATCCTGGCGTTTGTAATATCCCCATCGTTATCGCGAATAAAAAGCACTATATTGTATTTTCCTGAATGAGAATATTTAAACTCCCACTCTGGTGTGGCATTCCATGGTGTTTGCGGCATACCCGTGATGTCAAGGTCCCAAGAGTATTCCAGGGTAGTTATATCCGAGTCGGTATCCGTACCTTCACCGTTAAGATAGACGGTTTCATCTTCATCGACGTTCGTTGGATCTGAATTTTGGATCTCACAAACGGGCGGCACATTTAAAACCGTAATATTAACCGCTTTTATACACGTGGCGCCGTCATTATCTTTTACCAGAAGCACCGCTTGGTAAAGGCCTTTCTGCGTGTAAACATGGGTGATGTTTTGATCTCCGACTTCCAACCAATCGCTGGTGTTACCATCGGCAAAGTCCCAGAGATATCGCAGCCAGGCTCGGTCAGAGGTCGTATCAGTGGCATATCCTTCGAAGTCCACGACATCGTCCTCATTCACAGTTTCATCTTTGCCGACCCAACAAACAGGGCCCACATTATAAACGGTTATCGAGATATCAGTATAATTCTCACCCAGGATACCATCATCATCCCAGATTGTACACCTAACCGTGTATGTGCCGTTCTGGGTGTATGTGTGTTTGGTGTTTGTATCAAATGTCCAGCTCGTGCAATTGCCATCACCAAACTCCCAACTGTAACGCAGGTATGGTAGGTCGGAAGGTGTGTCATTGCCGATTACATTAAAAATGATTGGTGTATCTTCTGCAACCGTTGAATTAGATATGATCACACCGCTCGGCGGTTTGTTTTTCACGGTCACGCGGAGATCATCACTATCTGACACATTATCATCATCAACTACCATGAGTGTAACATCGTAGTTGCCGCGCAGTGAATACGAATGGTTGGCATATGAATAATTTGACCAACCCGAATATGTATCATCATCAAACGTCCAGTTATATTCCAGTTTTTTCAGGTCTGATGGCGTATCCGTGCTCTGGCTACCGGAAAGATCGATCACTGAATCCTCCCAGACTATCATATCTGGCCCCGCAGCTGCTACAGGTGGCTGATTACTGACCGTAATATATTCTGTGGTTTTATCTGTAAACAAATTACCTGAGTTATCCCAAACTCGTAATTTGGCGAAGTGAGTGCCCGACATATTGTATGAATGAGTAGTTTGTGCAGAAGAGCTCGATTCGTGATCGAATATAATATCATTATCAAAGTCCCATTCATACTTTGTTATTGTCCCGTCAGAGTCCATTGCAGTACCGCTGAAGGTGATCTCATCATCCTCAAGTACATCGGTATCGGAAACACCAATGTTCGTAATATCCGGCCCTGTGATGTTCTCGGTGATTTCCAACAATTGATTTATTGCAACATTCTTCAAAACCTGCGCCTTGCCGTTCGGCCATTGGACCATAACCTCGTTCACGGTAGTGGCACTACCCACACCAAAGTGTACTACAAAACCGTTCTGTTGGCCGTGACTGCCCATGCCGCCCTCGACCTGGCGCAGCTGTGTATTCTGGCCAATAGTAATGCCCACACGTGCACCTATTCCAGCTTTGTTGCTGTCCTGACCGGTCAACAATACCTTAAGCCAGTTATTCGAGTTGCCGTTATTTTTGAACATATGGATCTCATACGATCCACCCGTACCACTCACAAACGGACTTTTACCACCTGTGACCAGATCTAAAGATCCGTCGTTGTTATAATCGCACCAGGCTGAGCCATAGGTATTCCAGACACGGATCCCCAGATTATTTGCAATATCGGTGAATGTGCCATCATTATTATTTCGATATAGATACGAGTACGCATAGTTCAGATTACCATAGACCTGCGGCACCCAGAAATCCAGATCGCCGTCGTTATCGAGATCACCCCAGGTCACACCCGAATACAATTCATCACCCTGGTAGACTCCTGCGCCGCCGATAGGTTTGGTCGGGATACCAGCTGATAAACGATCATCTATAAATGTAAAATTTGGCCCGCCGTAGTTATGGTACAGGTTCGAATCATCGCAAATATAACCACGGATATCGGTTCCTCCCACATATTTATGCACCAGATTTGCCACCATGATGTCCATGAATCCGTTGTTATCGTAATCTGCCCAGCTGGAACCGATGGTATGACCGTAATACGGCCCATAGCTCTGGTAATTATGCACCAATCCTTGACAATTCTTTTCAGGGGCTACATTTTTGAACGTACCGTCGCGCTGATTCTCCCAGAGAAAGTTGCCCTTGATGCGGTAGTTCGAAATATAGATATCGTTCCAGCCGTCGTTATTATAATCGCACCACGCAACACCGCGGCCGGGCCGTGCGTCTATGGAGCGGATACCGGAGGATACTGAGATATCGGTAAACGTGCCGTCACCATTGTTATGCCATAAAGTGTCCGGCCAGCCTACCAGATCACTGTTCTCGTAATTTGCAACATATAGGTCAATATATCCATCATTATCATAGTCACCCCAGCCAGATGCAACCGATGGATAACCGTCGCGAACATTACCCGCTATTATCGTATGATCTTCAAATGTATAATTGGGTGCGCCTGTGTTTTTCCAGAGCACATCGTAAGTGGTGGGGTTATTCGTGGTCCACCCGCCGCCGGCTGCATAAAAGTCCATATACCCGTCATTGTTCCAATCGCCCCAGGTACCAACATTGATGGAACCTGAATACGAGATATTTTGAGCAGAGGTCACGTCAGTGAAATTCCAGCCCGGCGGACCGTTATTGCGCAGTAACCGTTTAGCATTCACCAACAGGTCCTGGTAGCCGTCGTTATTATAATCGGCCCATGCAAAATAGTTGCCAGAATATTTGTCGATATTTGCTCCTTTGGATGCATTTACGAAGGAAACTGCCTCGTTGCCGCGAGCGCTGAGTTGTCTGGGCTCTTTACTCGGGCCATCCAGCGGTTCTGGAAGAAAAACGATCTCGGGATCAAATCCCGATCCAGATTTTTCCTGTCCATCAATAATAAAAACCGAACCTACTGCGGAGGTCAGTAATGATATCACAATTAAGACTATCAATAGACTAAATATTATTTTTGGTTTTCTTATCATTAGAATTCCAACCATTTTTTAAAAATCTTCAATTATTCTTAGGTTCATTCTTTGGCTCAACATTCATTTGAATAGTGCCTGGCCGTTTTGGCAGATCTGTCGGGGTGCTAACTCTTGGTGGTGGTAAATACGGCATTGGCCTTTGCATTTGCATTGATATGGGTTTGGGTGGCATATTCATATGCATATCCATATGCATCGGTTGTTGCATTGGCATTGGCTTATGTGTAAATATGGGTGTAGGTATGGGTGCACCACCTGTGGTTTGCGGGTATGGATATTGTCTTGGCCCTGGGCCTTGCCACGGCAATTTTGTACTTGGTGATTGTGGATATGGATGCGGTTGGGATTGAACCGGGCCTGCAGGTGTGTCTTGATCAGAACTTTTACTTTCGCTTTCAACTCCTTTTGAGCCCACGCGTGACTTCACAATGTTTCCTAATACGGGTACCTTCTCGGGCCATTTCAGGGATAATAGAAATAGTATCAAGATCACTACAATAATAACACTGACGATCCCCGCTATGATCGTGCCGGTATTCATTGCAGATGTCGGTTCATCGTCTCCGGGTTCGGCGTCTGGTCCCGAGATCGTGATGACGTCGTCGGTTATATCAATAGAATCATCATCATCCCGGACCGTTAATGTGACCTTGTGCCGCCCTGACTTGGAGTATACATGTTTCACCACCTCACCGTATGCCATGGGTGTCTTATCACCGAAATCCCAGGTGAAGTTCAAGCTTAAACGATCAGTTGGTGTATCGGTGGAGTTCACTGCCGAAAACGTTATCACCGAATCCTTCTCGGGTCTGATAGGATAGAAGTCGAACTCTGCAGCCGGTTTTTTGTTGGTAACCGAAATTTTCCCTGATAACTCTATATCTTCAGCACCATTATCATCGGTTACAATGAGTCTTATGCGATGATCACCGCTCTTGGTAAATTTATATTGTAGTGATTTATTATACATAAAAGGGGTATCTTCACCAAAGTCCCAGGTAAAGTTCAAGATTGCAAGATCGGATGGTGTGTCCAAAGAGCCCTTGGCATCGAACTCGATGGTATCGTCCTCTTGGATAGATGATCCGCTCATTGAGATCTTTGCTTCGGGTTTTACATTTAGCACATATATCGTGATCAGTGCGGTATTGCTTTCGCCATTATCGTCGCGAACAGTTAGGGTAACATTGTATTGCCCCTCATTTGTGAATGTGAGATCGTATTCAGATGTTTTGTTCCATTCTGTACTATTCATGTTTGGATCGCTGAAACTCCAGCGGTATTCCAATGTCTCAAGATCGGATTCGGTATCTTCTCCAGAGCCCGTTAAAAAAACAATGTCGTCTTCGTTTACGTACAATTCTTCAGGGTTATCTACGGCAAATGCCTCGCAGTTCGGGGCAATATTCAACACAGTTACATTTACGGTCTTCTCAGCCGTGTCGCTGTCATCATCAATAACCATCAGGTTTGCCTGGTAAAAACCTTGGTTTGTATATGTATACGAGATATTTTGCCAACCAGATTCCAACCAATTAGTCCCTGACCCATCGCCAAAATCCCATTTATACGTAAGTGAACCGCGATCCGAAGGGGTATCCGTGGCATAAGCCGTGAAGTATACTTCCTCATCTTCATTACAGAAAACGTCATCGTTGACCCAACATTCGGGTGCTATATTCTTAACAAATATAAAGCTCTCGGTACTGTTGGTTTGATCGTCATCTCTTGCCCAACAGGTAGGAAAATAGAGTCCGTTTTTTGTAAATGTGTGTGAAACCGATGTTCCGGTCAACCAGTTTGTACTCTCACCATCATCAAAGTCCCAACTATACTCAAGTGACTCACGATCGGAGGGTGTATCATTACAGATTATTGAAAATATCACAGTTTCGTCTTCATCTGCCGTACTATTGCATACGATCTCCAGGGTCGGTATCCAGTTTTGGACAGTGACGATCTTGATATCGGTTGACACAAAATTATCATCGTCGCGCACCTGGAGCTCGACATAATAAACTCCGTTGTCAGGGTATGCATGTTTTGCTATCGGTGACGCAATCCACCCTGAATAGGTTTCATCGGAATCATCAAAGCTCCAATTATACTCCAGAGTATCTTTATCCGAAGGTGTGTCCAGGCTTGCACTTGCATCGAATTCTATAACCTGGTCTTCCCAGGGTGTTATATCGACTCCAGCAACGGCTGTTGGGGCTACATTATTGATCAGAATGATATCGGATGTCTCAACCCAACCCAAACTCTTCAGGGTTTTCCAGACCCAGAGCTTGGCGGTAAAATTGCCAGATCTATTATATGAATGATAATAATTTGGAGCACCACCGTTCGAATTATAATAATCAATAACACCATCATTGTCAAAGTCCCATTCAAAGATTAATGGTGAGCCAGTGGTGGTAGCTGTAAATATAAGGGTATCGTCCTCATTAACTTCGTAATCGTCAACGGTAATCCCTGTGATCTTCGGACCGGTGGTATCTTCGGTCACATTCAATATTTGATTTGCTGCAACATTTTTCAGCACTTGCACGACTCCCGACGGCCAGACTATCATCACCTCGTCCGCTTTGGTATTCTGCCCCAAACCGAACTCTACAATGAACGAGTTCTGGAACCCGTGACCGCCCGCATCACCGCCGATCTCGCGCGTCTGCCTAAGCTCGCCAAGGCTCAGGGTCACACGTGCACCAATTGCCGCACTATTACTGAGCGTGCCGTTAAGACGCAGCTGAAGCCAATTATTCGAGTTGCCATTACTCTTGAACAACCGGGTCTCGCGTTTGCCCTGATAGGGATAAGTGCCCTCTGTTATCAGATCTATGAAACCGTCATTATTATAATCACCCCAGGCGCCACCGGTGTTCGACCAGACTTTGATACCTGCTGCATCGCTTTGATCAGTGAAGGTCTCGTTATTGTTGTTCTGCCATAGATACGAGTTCGCCCAGGAATGATACGTCTTCACCTGCGGCACCCACACATCCAGGTCGCAGTCGTTATCATAATCTCCCCAGGTTACACCAAAAAAGTCCTCATCCTTCCATTCATTACCAACAAGGGTTCCAACAGGTATGATTGGTATCCCGGTGCGATTTCGAATATCCTCAAACTCGAAGAACGGTCCACCATTATTCAAGTATAGCATTGAATCGTCACAATAATACCCTCTCCCCATACCACTACGCTGATCATCTTTATGCGCAAGATTACTTACCCAAAGGTCCAGGTCACCGTCATTATTGAAGTCACCCCAACCTGTACCCGCCGAATGACCATATCCTGGGCCGAAACCACCATAATACTGGGCATTCCCGGCCACACCCTGCACCAATGCAACATCGGTGAATGTACCATCATGGTTGTTGCGGAACAGCGAATTTGGCGTTACATGATACTTGCCAACGTAAATATCAAGCCAGCCATCGTTATTATAATCACCCCAGGAGACGGTCATACCTGCAAACGGTGGTGACTTATAAGCGGGTGTGGTTATTGTATTAATACCACTAGAGCTGCTTACATCAGTAAAAGTTCCATCACCATTGTTATGCCAGAGCACATCTCGATAATATGTAGTTCCCCGATACCAGCTGTTCACATATAGATCAATGTAACCATCACGGTCATAATCACCCCAGGCGGCGGCCTCGGATGGGCGTGTGTCATTAAGGTTTCCAGCTAAAATAGTAACATCCGTGAAGTTCCAGGCTGGCGGGCCATTGTTATGCCAGAGCATGTCGTTATCTCCGGCCATGAAAATGTCCAGGTAACCGTCATTATCGTAATCACCCCAGATGGGATAGCCGCGGTTCGGGTTCGAGACATTGCCGCACAAATTGATAGCTTCGGTCACATCCGTGAAATTCCAACCCGGAGGCCCATTATTTCGAAACAACCTGGTACCCAGGCTGGTGTTGCCGCGCGTTATAAAATCCAGGTAACCGTCGTTATTGTAATCACCCCAGGCGAACGAATCACTGCGAAAGCCGCTGATGTTGGAACTCGAAGAGACATTATCGAACGTCACCGGCTCGTTGCCAATAGGTATATGGTTTTGAACAGTATCCAGATCTGGGAATTCTGTAGGTTGACTTTTAGATAATGATCTTGTTTCAAGCCGAGACTCATGTAAATTTAAACCATTAACTAAAGAAAATGCCAATAATAGAGAAATAACCATCAAATTCCAAGCCACATGTCGCATATGTATCTGCATAACATCGCCCCAGATATTCATAATGTAATACTATAATATTATCTTAAATATATCTTTGGATATAAAATATTTGTTCGTTCATATATTGTTAATTGATGGTTAACTAATTATGTTCAAGTGTTCAAAGAGTCCAGAGTCTAGAGTCTAAAGAGTCGGGAGTCAAAAAGGTTTTCAGTTTTTAGTTGCTAGTTGCTAGTGTAAGATCATTACACTGAAAACTCAACAAAAATAAAGTTATATAAAGATTTACTCTTATTTTTGCCTGGGGGGTAAAAATTCCACCCTGAATTTTTAGCTCGGAATAATTTACTTCTGTAAATTATTCTGGCTTTGAATTCTTAGAATCAACAAAAGTTATTATCAGAATTCTAACCTCGATCAAATGATAACTGACAACTAACAAATTGGAAATTAAATACTCGTTTCCATTCCCGCTGTATTAAGTTATAATTTATATTTCAACTCCCACAACTCCCTAAACTATGGAAATAATCAAATATAATTAACCGAATAAGGGAAGATCGAACTTAATTGTGTTTTTTATTACCTTAGGGGAGGATGACATGATAGAGAAGAGAAAGGAAGAACACATAAACATTTGTGCAACCAAACAAGTTCAAGCAAAATATAACTATTGGGAAGATCTAATTTTGATCCATCAAGCCTTGCCCGAATTAAATATGCCAGAAATAGATCTGGAGATCTCATTATTTAATAAGAAATTACAGGCGCCCATCATAATATCCGGAATTACCGGGGGATATTCAAAAGCCAAAAAAATAAATTCTAACCTCGCATCTGCAGCTTCAGAACTTCAAATTGGTCTTGGTTTAGGCAGCCAACGTCCGATGTTGGAAAGATCAAAATATATTGACTCTTACAAGGTTGTGAAAGACTTCGATGTTCCACTGGTTATTGGAAACCTTGGCGCACCACAACTGGTGAGTCAAAATAAGAAAGACAAACCATTGACCTTGGCTAATTGCAAGAGTGCCATGGAGGCCATCGGGGCCGATATTCTAGCAATTCATATGAATTTTGTTCAGGAAATAATACAACCTGAAGGCGATGTGAATGCTTATGGCTGCCTGGACAGGATCAAGGAACTCGCATCGGAGTTGCCTATCCTGGCAAAGGAGACCGGCGCGGGAATATCTAAACAAATGGCGATCGATCTTAAAAGTGCAGGTGTGAAAGGTATTGATGTTGGAGGTGTTAGCGGTACAAGTTTTGCAGCTGTTGAAACTTACCGTGGTAAGGCAATTGGCGATGTAACCCGGGTTAAGTTGGGTAAACTATTTTGGGATTGGGGTATACCTACGCCAGTATCATTGTTTGAGGCGAATGTTGGTCTGCCGCTTATCGGTACGGGTGGCATCTGGTCAGGGTTAGATGCGGCCAAAGCGTTATGTCTGGGCGCTTCTGCTGCAGGTATGGCCAGGAGATTATTGGAACCTGCAATGAAGAGCACGAAAGCGGTCATTGGCGAGCTCGAACAAATTATTGAAGAACTTCGCTGTGCATTGTTTTTAATGGGCACGAAAAATGCCAGCGAGGTAAAAAGAAAACAGGTGATAATAACCGGTAGAACAAAGGAGATATTGGACTCATTAAGATATGACCTTTGATATTTTTATCAGATCCCCGGTAGTAATTGGCCAAATAATATTTTCATAAATAATGCCAACCAGATAATAGGAAAAATTATTAGAAATACTGCAAATTGTAGATCTATGATCCCTATGAACATGATAGGTACGATAGAATACGAAAATATCTCGTGCAACCCTATGGCTCGTAACAGATCATCTCGATCATATCTATCTGAATTGAAGATCTTAAAAACCAATATAAAATTAATTGTCAGTAGAATTAAAATGGAAAGAAATTGTATTAAATTGATAGATAACCACAAGAAGATGATCGGGATGAATACGATCAATAAATGCACGATCTTTAAACAATATATATATAATTTGAACTTAACGGGAACATATAACTTCGATCTTTTCAGTTTTGCGCCCATCCTGAGTGGTGTAGTGTTGGCGTCACCCAGTTTATCCTGGTACAAGTCTTTTAACCCTGCAAGAATGTTTTGGATCAGCAATTGAAAAAATGCTAGGCCAGCAATTGCAAATAATAGAAAATTGGGTGTATCCGATACTGCAAAACCACCAAATAAGCAAAGTGAGCCAGTCCAGAGTGCGAGCGCCAGGTCGGACCCGTGAACATGCTTGCTTGTCAGGTCATATATGCCGATGGAGACCCATGATAGAGTATAGAATATTATCACAAATAGGGGTAAAGTCTCTAAAAGAAAGACCAGGTAGAAGGTTAATAAATAACCACCGATCACTCCCGTAAATGCAAAGCCAAGTGCTGCGGTTTTTGAAATTGTTCCCTTCACCAACGGTTTATTCCTCAAATGTTGTGCTTTTCTATCGATGTCAATATCCATATACTCGTTAAATACAAAACCAAATATGTGTGTAGAGACCCCTATTAAAAACAATATAAATAATATCTTAATATCCAACATGCCAACCGATAATGCGCCTAGTATCGGTACAAGACCACTTAACACTGCTGAATGTATTCGCGCAAGTTTACAGTATTCTTTAATGACGGATATCAAGATCGACATTGTCATGTGATATCGTTTAAATTGTTATAAAATTTACCAGGGATCTTCATTTATGAACAGATCGAGGATCTATGGCTGGTAGTTTTTTAAGGTTGATCAGTACTTTTTCTCAGATCGATGAACGTAATGCCCGTTTCGAGCATTTCAAGTTCTTCCGATGTTAGTTCACGTTTCTCGGTTTTATCGCTCACGATCCCACTATTACCCAACGGGTCTTTGATAATTATAGTTGCTTTTCCATGACCTTTTCTGAGTTGGTCAATACGGTTTAATAATTTTTGTGCACGTGCTTTTTTTTCCTCATTTTGGGTGAACTTTTTTGCAAATTCAACCGCTCCGGACATCCTGACCAAGACACCTTCGATATTTGATATGAACGCTTCAGATGCCGAGGCAGGTTCAAGCTTGATATCCAGCTCAGGGATCTCGATCGTAGCTGTTGAAGAGCGAATTACACGTACATTAAGGTCGTCTTCGTTGGTGATCTGATATTTATACTCCATTGGAGTATTTTGGCTGCTGATCAGAATATCAGAATGTTTATAACCGCAATTATCACACGATATTGTGGTGCATAAAACCTCGTTAAAATATGGTATCTGTAATAGTTCGATATCATACTTCAACTGTTCATGTTCACAACACGGGCATGGTATTTCCAGAAAAGTTTCAACTATAGCATCACCTTTTATGTAATAAAAATCTAATTTAAATTGGGATTAGAATACAGGCTGCCAGGGTTTCAGATCTAAACTTAATTTGGAAATCATTAAAAAATAAACAGTCATTGAGAATATGAATTTAGCGTGAGCCCCTATGTATCCTTTTCCTGTCGATAACTACTCGTTTAGGTGCCACGATCAACAGATTTTTACTTATCCCGGCCATATCGCCATCGATATCTTCTACCAAACGTTTGAGTTCTGTGATGATCCTTTTCAGCGTCAGATCATCATTCATAATAGAACTAAAATCCAGGATAAGAATATTACCGTCATAGACATAATTAGAAAGCCCTCTAATATCTTCATAACTGTCTATTTCTGCCAATTTGATCTCAATGCCCATTGAGCGATCAGATACCCTTTTTTTGCTATAATCACCTAGGTCAATAAAATGGGGCATACCTTCTGGTGCTACTGGAACCTCTTCGGCTTCATCCTTTACGACTTTCTTTAACCATCCCATCGAAATCACTCTCATTCAGTGTAGGTTTTGAATATGATTTTTACATATATAAAGTTTTAGACATATAAATGTTTAGGATAACAATTTGTACCAGATAAGAAAAATCAAAAGTTTATTATGCAAAATTCAAATTTGTAGTTTCCATAACTTATCGCCGATATAATGAAGTAATGAAACCGCTTTGTCATTATTCATTTTAACCATCTCCGGTCCGGCCATTAGGCTTCGGCCTATAGCCAATGGTTGCCGATTTTCCTCATCCCTGACCCAGACCAGATCGCCATTTTCTATATTCTCATCTGCATCAATGACACCTGGCGCCATAACATCTGCGCCATTTGTGATGAATTTAATAGCACCCATATCAACAGTTACGAACTTATTAGCTGGTCGATAATGCTGTATGCCACGTATGGTCAGAAATGGTTCAGTGTCGAATACGATCACCAAAATATCATTGTCTATTATATATATCTCAAGATCATCAACAGTCGCCGAGTCAATGTTCGAATGATCGATGAGCAATTCTGTTGAAAAAGCATTATTCAGTTTATCAACCAAATCACGGCCAACTTTTTTACGGACACGATGACGATTACGAATATTAAGATCACTCATAGCGTTTTGTCTCCAAACAATTGGTATTGCTCTTCAATATAATGACCAATATATCGATCAAACCCAATTTTCTTTATCGGAGTAAATCTCAAAGTTTTTTAATGCCAGATCGTGATTAGGATTAATATTCAGAGCGTTCTTGTAACAATTAAGTGCTTGTGGATAATTTCGCAGTGATAAAAATGTATTACCCTTTTCATACCATAAACCCGCATCCAGGTTATCCAATTCTATTCCTTTATCGAAGTATTCTATTGCCTCTTTTAAACGTGAAAGACTTATTAGTGAATTAGCAATGTTTTCAAACGCGAATTTATTTTTAGGATTAATTTTAATGACTTTTTCAAAACAAGCCAGCGCATCCTCGTATTTTTGTTCATCCATGAGCGCTTTACCCTTCACATACCATATACTCTCATCCTTCTTATCTAACGAAATTGCCTTGTTCAGGCATTTGATCGCATCTTTGTTACGACCGTATACCGTGGAAAGTATCACGGCTTTATCGTACCATGCATCTTTGAAATTCAGGTTTAGTCGTGTTGCTTCATCCAAACATTTTATGGCATCTTCGAACCTACTGTAGATCCTATCCAGTATCGCCCCTTTTTCGTACCATGCTTTTGAATTATCCGGTTCTGAAATAGTTATCCCGTCAAGATATTTTAAAAACTTAGCGAAATCATCAAATTTGATCACATCATCTTCGTTTTTTGGTTTCATTACCATTTCTTCTTCGTATTTTTTTACCCTTAATCCGTCTAAAAAGTATACCAGTGCTTTCTTTGAATCATCCAGGTAATTGCTATGTAACAATGCCAATTCGAAAAATACATCACTATATTCCCCCAATTCAAGTAATTTTTCCAACTGTTCTTTTGCGGCCTTGGGTTTTGATAGTTTCGAATAAAGCACCCGCCCCTGATAATAAAGAGCATCTTTATAGTCAGCTTTGATCCGCAGCGCCTCGGAAAAACAACGATACGCCTCGGAATCTTTATTGTATGCCTCGGTTAGAACCTTTCCCTTGAAAAACCAACCAAAGGGGTTTTCTTTATTAAACTTTGTAACCTTGTCAAAACTCTTGATCGCATCTAATGGTTTGTTTAAATTCTTCAACAAATTCTTTCCCTTATCGATCCAGGCCCGTTCATTCTTTGGGTTAATTCTCGTGACCGTGTTAAAGCATCTATCAGCTTCAGAGAACCTGCTTAAATGTTCACACAAGATCTTTCCCTTTAAATGCCATGCATCTTCGTTGTTGGGGTCGATCTTTATCACTTCATCCAGACATCGTAATGCATCCTTTTTACGACCCGAGGTGTCGAATAAGACCTTGCTTTTCCAAAACCATGCACTTTCATTGCCCGGGTTTGTGGAGGTGGTTATGTCGAGTTTGATCAGTGCGTCCCAATACTTATGCGTTTTCACGAGTATAATGCCGCTTTCCAAACTGGCCTGTTCATCCTCAGGTTCTATGGTCAATATTTTGTTAAATGCTGCAAGTGCCTCTTCAGGGCGTTTCAACTCATCACGCAGTAATACCGCTTTCTCGCGTACAATGTCTATATTGTTCGGGGTTGCCACAAGCGCTTTATTATAATACTCCAAAGTTGCCTCATACTCGCCCATATCTTCATGGTCCCTGGCCTTACTTACATACTTTTTTGCAAGTGTTTCGCCATCTATTATACCCAAATCCTCCAGGTCTTGACCATGTGGTTGTATGCTCGAACCAAGTTTTAAAAATCCGCCTACAGATGTATCATGCTCCTGTATCTGTGAGATAAAATATTTAAGATCAGGTGTCTTTAATCCATCGGCCGCACTCCAATAATCATTAAAATCGGATACTATCTTTTTAACAAGCTCTTGGTCCGAGATATGCAAACCGTATTCCAGGTTGGATATCAATCCCGGGTTGGATAAACCGCCAGTGGTTAATATTACCTCACTATCATCGAAGATCAATACGTTAGCATTCAGGTTCTCGATGCCACGAAACTCCAGCTTGAACTTTGGACCTAATTCCAGGTTGCTCAATAACTCCAAAGCCTCAAGGTCGCTCCGGCCGTCAATGATCTCTTCTTCGTTCAACCTTGTCATGATCTTCAACTGGAATGCCTCAGCCGGTGGTGAATCCAACAATAGGTTTGTGACCAGTTTGATAATATCTATTTTTAAGATCGGTGTAATGATGAATATACTCTTTGTTGCGTGTTTCACTTTGTTTAATAATAGATTTTTCCAGGGTGGCTGTAATGGCTCGATCTTTTGGGTAACTGGTGATCCTTTCTTAGCTCGATTCAATTAATATATCCTCCGGTGCAATAAACTCTAATTTGGACTATGGGGGTATCGTGCTTTTCGAGTGCATACATTTGGTGGTTATAAATATTATAGGTGGAAATGCTAATTCTAATGATTGATGACCATCATTATTTAATTATTGATATCAATAAGTTCAAGAAATCGTAATTAACTATTAAAGTTTTTTTAAATAATTGTTTTTTAAATAATTTGAATAGATATAATTATATAGTTTAAATAATTCAAGCTCTTTGCTCTATATTAAAATATAGCGCGATAAATAAAAAGGAAATATATTATGTATGATGACCGAAGAGGACGAGGTTATGATCGTGGACCTCAAGAAATGCATGACGTAACATGCGCAGACTGTGGAAAAGAAACTCAAGTACCGTTCAAACCAGATGGTACCAGACCAGTCTATTGCCGTGAATGTTACCAAAAACATCGTCCTCAAAGATATTAGTTAAAAAATGTTCGAAACGATTGAAGTGTTTTTTAAATTAATTAAAAAAAACTTTAAATTTTTTCTTACTTTTCAGTGTCTTCGTGACACATCAATCGCAATTGCTTCTTAATAATTAATCGTAAATGTTAAGCTTAGGGTAATTTTAGAATTTCTATTGAAACTAAAAAAAAAAAATATAGGAATATTCAAATATGTTAGGTACATAGCTTATGTTAACTGTGGGATGCTAAAGATTAAAAAAAATCTGTTCCGAGGGTTTAACTAGCTTTTTGGATATTTTTCTTTTTTATGTAAACTACGGTTATTCTAGGGATAATTATTTATCCCAGAATAAAATCAAATGGTATTGATCCTATAGGATGGTAAAAAATGACCCGAAGGAACCAAAAAAGATTTTCACCCCGAACTCAGAGAACTAATAATACTGAACAACGTCTTGCTAAAATGCTTGATGTAAGAAGACTGAGTTATTTCCGTTATGACGCAACGGAAATTCTAAATTCCTCGGGTATAGAAGAGAAGGTTTGGACACCAATACTTGCTTCTATCGTGACAAAGGCTAGTAGATTAGGTATTAAAGACGCAAATGAATATATTCAAAAACTGGAAAAAGATGAAATACTAGACATAGAAATAACACAGTCATTAATACGTTTACTAGATAGATATAAACGATGGCGATAAAAAAACCCAGAACCAATTGTATATTATTTGAGAATTAAGATAGGTTGTTGGGATGAAAAATGTTAGCTATTGAATTTATTGAGGAATTTAAAAATATATTAGAAAATAATAATGATTATAATTTTATTTTAGATGATCTAGATAAAAATGTATTTCCATTCCATGACCGGGATAAACACATTACTTGTAGAAGGTTTTACTATTGGCTTAAACAAAATAATAGTTATAAATTTAAAAAACTAAATGGTAGGTTAAAAAAAATAGTGAAAAATAAAATGGAACCTTTTTTGGAAGAAATATAGGGATCTAAATCACAATATGAACCAATACATTATCTATATCGTTCCAAGGTAAATAATATCAATTCAACTAGGGGTTGGGGAAAACAGCAGATTTGATGCTGAGGACATTTGAAAAGTCAAACTTAGACAATTTGCATAGACAAATTATTCTACATTGGAAAATTCTTTGACTTTTCCAAAGTTAAAAAGTGTAAAAGTAAATCCAAGTTTTTCAATTTGCAATCTCTAATCTCCAATTTTCAATTGCCTTAGCATACATGTTGCGGGTTAACCCCTGAACTC
>JAEHCK010000140.1 GCA_020696345.1 Thermoplasmata archaeon
ACCATTTTCTACGAGATGATCCAATTCATGAATCAACATGGGAGTTATTTTTGCTGTTACAGTTTGCATATAACCACCTAAAGTAATACTCAGGGAATACTAGGGTATTACAAATTAATAAACATTTCGGTAGATCAATTATATTTTAATTAATCTATTCTTCCTTAACCAGTAAACTTTTTTCCCTCAAGAAAAAGTAAACAAAAAGAGATTGGATATAATCATTATTGATTATATCTTAATAAGTTGCCGATCCCCTCGTCAGCTTTCGGTGGAAATCCAAATCTCCAAACCCAAAACTCAAGATCCTAAATAAATCCCAGGCTCTAAATTCGAGATCTTTAGCTTAAGAACTTAAAAGGCAACTTATGTAGCATCTACCACAAATTTCTTTTTACCCTCTGGTCGAATGGTAACTTCTTCGCCTTCTTCTATTTCGATAAAGGTAGCTATCGCTTTTGGAATTCTTACAATTAACGAGTTACCTGAATGCGAGATTTTAGTTTTCTTTTCTATTCCCCAAACACCAAGTTCTTTGGCTTTCTGTTCAATCTTATACGATGCTTTTTCTGTAAAGAAGGCTTCTGAGCAGTAATCACAAACATCGGCATCATATTTTCCAAAAAGCCATTCTTTATATTTATATTCAATTTTTTTCCTAACCAACTTACCTTTTTCACAAACAGGACATTCCATATTAATCACTTCTATAAAGTGTAACTATAAATATGCTGCAGGGTTTTCTTTTGTAAACTATTCGGATATTTCTATAGAAAGAGACGATTTTGTTTTTTTGTAATTTTTTTGCACCTTTGTTTATTGTCTCAATTGTTTCATAATGTGATATTCCTCGTTCGGTCATCATATCTCTGGCATGAATTGACGGTCTGATTTTGCAGTCCATAGATATACATGGATATACACATATATAACTGTATTTATTAATATATATCTTACCGCTATGGTCAAAAAGCTTTACTAAACCCCAAATCATAAGTTAAAGACTATTTAAAACGAACAATTTCTCAGTTAAATATTTACAAGAAATTGTTCTGCCAAAAGATTGTAATTAACGATTAATGTTCAGTTTTACAATATTTTGTCCAAATGACAAGATATAATCTCAATTTTAAAATTTCCAAGGGTAAAAATTCTGTCTTTCATAATTTACATTTCAAAGAATTTTTACCCCAGGACAATTTGTTATAACAAATTGTCTAGGTTTGCACTTTCCAATATCTATTTTAACAGGGAAACCCAACTTTGAGAAAGCCGAAGGATTTCTCAATGTCGAACAATTTGTTCCAACAAATTGTTCTAATTCCCTTTGCATATTTCCTCCCCAGCCCAGGTGTTCCACGTTCCACAGTTCACTCGACCAGTCCACTCAAGAGCCATAGACCAGTCTCACTCGATATCGTTCTGTTTCACTTTTGTCTCTAACCTCTTTCTCCTCCCGAAACCATTGCCATTTTCTAGCATGGGGGAATATCCTTCTATTTATATAATAATTTGGAAATCTTACCGTCCAGTGTGACCTGACGGTTGCACATTAAATGAAACTCAGCCTAACTAAATGTCCACCTCAAGTTATCGCCTTCTCAGCACTTTTCACTGCCTCTTTAAACAGATCGATAGCTTTTTTGTGACTCCCAGCTTCAGATTTCGTAACTGCTTCGTTGAACTTCTTCCATGCTTTCACGACTTCTTTGTTCTCCGCACCAGCCACAGATTCGGCATCGGTAATCTTTTGATATACTGTATCCTCTACGCCCTCCATCAGCGAGTCTATTATGAGCGTTGTGTCTGCTTCTTCATCTTCTTTCATTGCGTTTTTGAGTTCATTGATCGCCTTTTTGATCTTATCCAAGGCCTTATCCATATTATCTTTGTCAGCCTCTGAGAGTGCTTTGTCGAGCTCAGCCTCAGCCTTTGCCAAGTGACCTATTGCCTTTGTTGATAGATCCTCGGTGTGCAAATCGGAGACTTCGTCTATTGTTTCCTCAAGCATATCTACGAACGGATCGGGCACCCATTCACCACGGGCTTTCATTGCTTCTTTATACACCTTCTTGAACTCTTTGATGGCCTTATCGTATTTTTCATCTTCTAGTTCATCAAGTGCCTTGTCGTAATGTTGATGGGCTTTTTGGATGTGTTTATTATCCTCGCCGACCATGTCGATTGCATCGGCTAGTGCTTTATCCACAATATCTTGTACTAGCTCAACAAGTTCGTCTATCACATCCTGTGTATCTGCTCCTTTATCCTGGGCTTTCATTAGATTTTTGATCGCTTTTTCGAGTTTACCAATTGCCTTTTCAATTTTATTTTTTTCAAATTCATCGATGGCTTTATTCAGGTCTTTTATACTCTTGTCAATATCTTTCTTTGCATACTCTGGGACGTCTAGTTCTTCAATGTCTTCTATGAGATCTTCAATTGCTTCTTTTGGTTTCTGAACCGTTATTGCAGCCATACCGAACAGTGAAAGGTGTGTTATCCGGGCCCATAAGCATCCCTCATAGCTGTTGCCGTAAAGCTCGAAGTTCGTGGTATTTAGCCCTATTTCATCAACCCATTCCATATCGGCAGATAGCTTTTCCCACTGCCCAATTTCCTCGTCATACCAATACAGCCCAAGAGTGCTTTCATTTAGATCTTTATGGTCATCGGCATCTCCGTCACCGGTTTTATCAAGGTCGGATAGCGTATAGTAGATCTTGATAGAGGCCCATTCAACGGTATCGGTAGGTTCATCCTCTGCTTTATCGGTCACGGATATTTCGAGATACTTACCCATATCCTTTTCAAATTGTTCCAGTCCAGTTGAGTGGTCCAGTACGCTTGGTGTAGTTACGGTATTGTATTTTGTCATTTCGACCTTCAGCTGCACCTCTTCTGAAACATATGCCGAAACCTCCGTATCCACTTGTGTTTGTATATCCATCTCGTCCAGCATGAAGAAATCGTATGAGAATTCTTCATTATTGATCGTGACCTCGTAGTGGAGGCTGCGGTTGTACTCGATTTGTGCGTAATCCGGTTTCAAAGTGACCGTTTTTTCCCGGAGAAGTTCAAGAACTCTCAGGTGGTCGGTTGGATATGGGTGTGAAAGCATAACAATTGTCTGCGTCTCTGTCCATACGCCGTATCTGACTGCGAAACGGTTATCATCGGATTCGATCATGTTCGGAAGAACATCACCGTTATCTTCAAGAAGGAGGGAAATGAGATTTCCAATAGTGTCATTGATTTCAGGTCTACCGACCAGGACTATTCGAGCCGAATCGGTATAATTCATCAGCAGTTCTTCCGGGCTAACAACAGTCACATTGGTGTGTTCTCCGAGGCTATCGGCAAATTCGTTTCCGCCGGGAGATGGGTTAATAACGAGTATCAGGCTGTCATTATATGATTTCTCAGAATCGGTATCCTCATTGTCCGGTACACCGTCACCGTCTGAATCGGAGCTTAAGGGATTTGTGCCCTTCTCGATTTCTGTAGAGTCCAGAACACCATCACCGTCTGTATCATTGCACAGGGGATTCAGTTTCAACTGGATTTCTTCACCATCCGATATATTATCACCGTCTGAATCGTCGTTTGCAGGGTCGGTCTCGTAAATGAGCTCATAGCCGTCAGATAGGCCGTCGGAATCGGTATCGTTGTTCTGCGGGTCTGTGCCTATTTCAAGTTCATGTATATCAAAAACAAGGTCTCCGTCGGAGTCCGGGTCGAGAAGGTTCGAATTGAAGGCCAGCTCGTCCGAATCGTTGAGGCCGTCACCGTCGGTGTCGGCATTTTTGGGGTCGGAATATTGCTCGAACTCTTCAAGATCCGATAAGCCATCGCCTTCCGTATCGGGCGAAAGCGGGTCGCTGCCATAGGTAAGTTCAGTATTGTCATCCAGACCGTCGGAATCTGTATCGTAATGATTTATATTTGTATTATATTCACTTTCTGTAAAATCAGAGGCTCCGTCACCATCTGTATCTGGATTGCAGGGATTCGATAGTAATAAAAACTCTTCATTGTCTGAAAGTCCGTCGTCATCGGTGTCCTTCAGGTATGGGTCGCTGGTAACATGTATGGTATAAGTACCGGTGGTGTCGGTGTAGGTCACATCCCAGCCGTTGGATTCGAAATCATTGTCCAATCCGTCATTATCTACATCGTCATCTGTTTCCGGTACCTCGGGTGGGATCATAACCACAATCTGTGAGTATTTTACCAGGTTACTTCCTTCAAGTACGATCAAATTGGCATCAGCATCTACCGCGATACCCCGCGGCTGTGCACTGCAGGCCCACGAGGCGCGGACCATCCCGTAGGGATCGAATTTCTGAATGCGGCTATTACCCGTGTCGGCCACATAGATGTTGCCCTCCGAATCAACGGCAACATCGCTTGGGTTTGAAAGCCCGTCAAAGATAGCGGTGACATAGTTACCATATTTATTGAACTTCACGATCCGATCCGCCCCGTAATCCGCTGCATAAATATTACCTGCACCGTCAACGGCAAGCCCCCTGGGTGCCGTCAATTTGTCCTTACCGAATCCGGCGGTATTTAAAGATATCTTGTTGATAAAGCTGTAGTCATCGCAGGCAAAGGCCGCATAACCGCTTGAGCCGTCAAATGCTATTGAGGTGGGAGGGGTTTGTCTAAAAACCGATACCTTTCTCTTATTCATGTGCCCAAGTAACGTGGTCTCACCATCTCCGCTAATCGCAACCCCCTCGCCGTAGCCATAGGCACTCCACCCGCCTGTTGTGGCTTGGGGCATTAAAAGTTTGGCCTGCATTTTCCAGTTCGGGCTCCAAGGCGTACCAACATTGACAAACACATATCCGGCTCCTTTATCATTGATAGAATTTATTTTTTGAGGTGCCCATATTATAATCTTTTCTCCGTTATCACTAATAGATACCGCTCTGCCGAAATTGTCGCCACCCCAAGCATCTGGCGCTGTCAATTTCTTTAGGGTACCGTAAAACTTATTAAACACATATACTGCACCCGAATCAGTTCCCATACCATCATCACCTGGAACACCAACCACCCAGGTTCTCCCTGATGCATCGAGTGCAACCGAGTTACCACAAAGTTTAGTTGTTCCATAACCCCAGCTAATGTGATTTATATATCCCCATGTCCCGTATGGTAAATCTCGATAAAAGTAATAAACCCTGTCCTTTCCTGGAGCACCTACTAACATTATGTTTCCAGCTTCGTTGATCGCTATAGAACCACCAAAATAATCATGGTCGGCGGAGTGCGATGCCCATGGGGTCGTTTTACCAAGTGGCCACCAGATGGACCCTCCAAATGGAAAATCAACTATTACATATGTATAAACATAACCTTTTTTATCATCGGATGCAGAACGTTTTGTTGCCCCGATGGCTATAGTGTCACCAGCCCCGTTAATTGACACTGTTCTGCCAAAATCATCAGCTATGGCAAGGTCGGAAGGTACAAGCTTATGCTTTTGCGTCCAGGCCCCGGTATAAATTGATCGTTCGAACAAATACGCTGCTCCCGCAGCCCAAACCGGATCGCTGGCGAGTTTTTGAAGAGGTGCTCCAACAACAATAGTATCACCATCAGAATCTATCGCCACTGATTCACCGAAAAAGTTGTATCCATGCCCATCCAATGGCTTTAGTTCCTTTTCAAGATTCCAGATCCCTGCAGTTCGTTTAAACACAAATGCCTTTGAAATCCCACTTGAAGGATAAGTCCCGACCACTGCAACATCACCGGCTTTATTAAGCGCAACCGACCTGCCTAAATATACTGCTCCACCAACAGTAAATTGCTTTTCGCGGTAATTGAATAATGTTGATTGGGAGCTGAGATATGTTCCTCCGGAATTGAATTTCTGTATGCGGTCATTTCCGGTATCTACAACATATATTCTGTCATCACTTTTCACCGCCACATCACGGGGTTCATCGAACTGATACGATCCTTTACCGGAAGATCCCCACTGGGTGAGAAAATCACCTTCCGACGAAAATTTCCTGATGCGGTTGTTTCCGGTATCGGCAACATAGACATTGCCGCTGCTGTCGACATCGAGGCCCCGGGGATTATTGAAAGCCCCATGGGTTTCCCATTCCGTCTGAAGGTGGGTTTCAACAGTCGGTCGTTCTTCATCCACAATCCCGTCACCGTCCGTGTCCTGCGACCGAGGGTTAAGGTTGCTGTAATACTCCATCCTGTCATCAATACCATCCCCGTCTGTATCCGATTCGAGCGGGTTTGAATGGACCCGCATTGTAAATTCATCGTCACCGCCGAGGTAGTTGAAGGCTATGACCCAGCCGGAGATCTCTACATAGTCGGGTATACCGTCCTCGTCGGTGTCGCGCTTCGTGGCGTTCGTCCCGTATTCCAGTTCGAACTTATCCAGCAGGCCGTCCCTGTCGGTATCGAATTCCACGGGATCGGTACCGATATCAAGTTCATATTTATCGTTCAAGCCGTCCGCATCGGTATCATAGCGCCACGGGTGCGTTACAATTTCCTCAGTATTCAAAAGCCCGTCCCTGTCATGGTCAAGCGCGGTTTTGCCTCTCCAGTTTGCAAAGTCGTCGATATTGTTCGGAAGCACATCTACATAAAAAGTGGTCAGATCCGAACTTTGAGTACCTGTCTTTTCTCCATGTACATCGTACGGGACAAAAAAGATCCACCAGCGCTCCCTGTAAAACATCTTGTAATCGTAAGTAAGTTTCACAGTAACTGGATAATTTTTCATTGCCGTTCCAGGTTCAATCCATGCTCCGGCCTCATAGAGTGTATCTTTATTTATTTTATAAGAATGAGAACCCGGGTAATAGGTTGTATTCGAAAGTTCGTTTGTATAACTTCCACCGTAGGAAGCCGAGCCTGCTGGCGGTATTATTTTGACCGTGGGCGTTATGTACGCATTGTTCATATCCTCTGTTTTATATTCGGTACAGCCGTAGAAATTCCCGGTGATTTTACCGAGTATGTGACTTTTGAACTCGATCCGATCACCTGCTGTCAAACCGTTATTTGTCTTATCATCGATAGTTATCCATGACCTCAACATATCTATATTGACATCGGTCAGAATCTTTACATCATGTATTAGATCCACGATCGCTCCGATCAACGCTTCGGACATGGAGCCGCCCCATCCGGTAAGGTACCCGATCAGCCAGGTCATTAGATCCAGCATCGAGATAACCAGGGAAATAATCCAGCCCACAACAGGTATGAACGAAATTGCCAACAGTACAAGTTCGTAGACCATCATCAATACGGCACCCGCAACTGCAACATTGAATTCGATGGTACCGGTGCCGAATTCTGTTGCGGCAAAATATATTGCCATGGCGGTAAAGCCGAGTATCAGGATCGTTTCAATGATATCGATGGATTCCCCGACAAAGTCTAATATTTTCCAGGCCTTGCTGGTTCTTGGGAGTCTATCTATACCTTCTTGTACTACTTTGAATTGGAATTTGAGATCGCCCAGGCCTTCCTTTGCCAAAGCGGTTGAGGACCATGCAACTCCGTTTATCCATCTGATCGAGTCCATAAAAATCGTGGAAGTAAACATGCCTGTTTCGAGGCCTAAGGTCACCCAGTCATCAATAACATCATCTATATCGCCCGGTGTGGGTACATTGAGAAAGTCCGTATCCTCTGCTCCAATGCTTGGTACGGCTATCTCGCCCGTATTCCATACCATCATCATACTCATCAAGTACAGTTCGGCATCTTCATTTAGGCCCCAATCCTGTACTTCGACCAGAGCATCCTCGATCTCAAGCAGTCCCCCCTTAGAGGGATTATAATAGACCGTTTTCAACGATTTTGTTGTGGTCAAAGGCTCAGCCGTCATATCCAGATTGTACGTGCCCCCTGTTATACATGTAGTACTGGTAAAATCGCTCAATTCCTTTAATGTAAATTGATCTTCGAAAGCCATCATTATCGGGGTTGTATCATCTTCCGGTAAATGATCGAATGCTGCCGGTAACATTTCATCCATTACCCCTTGTAAGGATTCGTCTTTATGGCTGTATGAATTGATCTGAGAATCAATATCTAAATCATAATTATCGGTCAATAGGTTGACTGCTTCCGATAAGCTGTTTGTTGAATTTCTTAAAAATTCAAACATCAGGTCATAGTTTGCCGAGAAACTCTGGGTAAAATCTGTACTGTAAATTATACCTGCATCCGAACCGTAATTCTCACACATTCTTAAACCCGTCAGCTTGAAATCATCTTCATAACTAGCTAGGGTCGTTACGCTTGTACTGCCGTCTGTAGCATCATCCGTAAAGCCCTGGACGCTCCAGACCAGTTTTGCTTCTGCAGGAAGTTCTAACGGTCCGGAAGCGGGTAAGAATAACTTTCCGCTGAAAGCGACAACGTCCCCCTTGTCGTAAACAGGATATAACTGTACATTGAAGCCGTTTAAGGTGTTTACGATACCGTATTGGGCAACCTCTGATTGATCGGGGATCTGATCTCCAACTAGTTCGATAGTCCATTTTTGATTTGCCGCAGTTGTAGATGCAGCCTGGTAAACTCCGTTTCCGGATGCCTGGGCTTCCAGATAGTAACCACTGTGGGGCACCGTGAGTCGGGTTTGACCGTTTGCCTCAGGCTCAAGAGCCCATATCTGATTATCTTTAGTGGTGTATTCGTTCTGGCAGACAGGGGCGCTGGCTTCCAAGCTAGCACCTCCGATTTCCATGCATAACCCGCTGTGCTTGTTTGTAAGCGTTACATAGCCGACTTTGGCAGGTTCCAGTTTCCATAACTGATGGGCTTCTCCCGTGTATGTACCCGCAAAGATATCGGCCTCTGGATCCGAACTGGCACCATCAACCTCCAAACATAGACCGCTCTGCGCAGAACTTACTTTATAATAAGCATCTACAGTAAAATCAAGAGTGGGTGTAACTTTAACATCCTCTTTCGAGTTATCAATATCCTGCATTTCTCCCTTATCATCATAAGGCCAGTCCCAGAATTGATTTGCAAGCTTCAAATGATCAGGATTTCCGGGCCTTACCTGAAATGTAAGGTAGGTTGGTTTGCCTTCGGTTTTAATGTCAAATTGGAAGCCGTTTCGTACTACTGATTGTGCAAATGGCGATAGGTCTAGGATGTCCTTAACACCGTCATTGTCGTTATCAGGATCCCGTCCGTTTAAAATGCCGTCACCGTCCACATCCGACGAAGATACGTTTGTCATTTCGTGATAATCGGAAAGTCCATCCTTGTTTGAATCGGGATACATCGGATCCAGGTCGTTCATTGCTTCATATGAATCATTTAACAAATCGAAATCTGAGTCTGGATTACTCCAGTTCGTTCCGATGACCCTTTCCACAGAGTCATAAAGTCCGTCAGAATCTGTATCTATCCTATCCGCTTCGGGTGTGGCTTCCATCAATGCTTCCACCATCGGTCCTAGATTGCTGTAGACCCGCTCTTCATTTTCTAGACTTATCGAAGATCCAACTGTTGGGGAATTGACCCCGACTTCAGCCTTTACAACTGTATCTTGAAAAGACATGCTCACTAGTAAAAATATACTAAAAATTGCCCAAAACCAAACTAATTTCTTCATATATCTATCCCTCCCTATATTGGCCCTTCCGAGAATACCCATCCTGGGAATTCCCTTCCAATTCCAAGCCAGTAATATATTTATGAATATTTATAATTTCGGTTCATATTATATCCACACCTCCCCCTACAAATCCAAACCTCCACACTATCACCCTCCATCACCACCAACCCAGATTCTAACACCACCTAACTTAAATTGTATCCAAAACAAGTCAGCTAAACCGCACCCTATACCCCCTTTCCGTCCAAAATGCGTCAGTTTTTCATTATATGAAGCAAAGATTTATTTTTGACGCCCCACCTTTGAATTCCCAGCTCGTTTTCTCCTTCCCTATAACCCTTTTCCATTCTTGATTTTTGGATAAATTCCTTCGCGCAAAAGCGTTAACGGAAAAATAGTGGCATAAAGCCACATGCTCACTTCGTTCGCCCCTTCGGGACTGCTTCGACCTTCGGTCTCGGCCACGCCCCCTGCAGGCACCCACTATTAGTCACTTAATGCGCACAAGCAACGAAGAAATGAACGAGCTGGGTTTATTCTTCAAAACTATATTTATCCCCAAAATCAATTTCTTTATACCCAACATGAAGGGTATTATTTAAAAAAGAAGTTAATGGATCAAGGTATCTATGAATTATTATTTTATCAATTTCAAACTTTTCATTAACTTTTTTTTCAAAATCACTTTTCTCTTGGCTTGTATAAATCTTTTCACTAAATTTATTATTTGAATGGTAAACTATTTGTAATTTCACTCCTCGATCAAATTTTTCTTTTTGCAAATGTAGGATAGTTTCAAATCTGTTTAATTCATTCTTTGTTAAAGTAGTATTAATAAATGTAAATTCAACATGATATTCTGTGAAATTTAAAAAAACTATATTGTCTTCACGATTTTGCATTAAAGAAATGATATCCTCATTGGTAACATTCGAGTAGGGATATTCAACCTCAATTTTTAAATATCCATATCTATGATTAGATCCTTCTAAAAATGGATGATAACCCATAAAATCCAAAATAATCCAAGATCCAATGATAATAATTATAACAAAAATAATGCCTAATAATAATTTTTTAGATTTCTTTCCTTCTTTCATTCAATTTGATGATAGTCGTTACCATATAAAATAAAATTGGAACACTTTGAGGACATTTGCATTAAAGAAAAAGAGTAACAGAAAAAGAATATGATTATATTAATAATAAAGAGATTATAATAACTTGCCGTACCCCTCGTCAGCCTGCGGTGGACAATGGGGGGTCTATTATTTTTTATTGTAATCCAGTGCAGAATTTTTGACAATTTGAATTAGATCTTTTGTGATATAAAGTGATGATTTAGAGAACAATGAATCAAGATGTTTGAATAG
>JAEHCK010000156.1 GCA_020696345.1 Thermoplasmata archaeon
AAAACATTTTCCGACAATTGCTTTTTTAAGGTTGTTGATTTTTCACTATTCCAAAATTTTTGAGATGTTTTAGTTATATGATCTCTATATGTATTATCAGACCATTTATTTTTTAGTCTTTCGGAACTTTGCTTTTTTAAGGTTGTTGATTTTTCACTATTCCAAAATTTTTGAGATGATTGTAAATGTATATTTTTGACTTTATTATTATTCCAAGATTTTGTTATTGATTTTGACCGTGTTGAATTTTTTTGTTTGTTTTTATATTCAATATCCTGCCATTTTATTTTAGCTGCACATTTACGGCAATGTTTATTACTATTAAAATATACTCTATATTGTGTTGAGATACCGATTCCACATAATTCACATGTAAACCAAATATGTTTTGCTGAACCTTTTGATAAATTATTTAAATTCCCGAAATCATGTCTTCTTATTAACATATTGATTATATTCTCTAAAAGTTGCAATTACATTGGCATCCGTGATTACAATTACATGTACAATAATTACAGTCGCAAGTGCAGGAATAATTGCAGTCACAGACACATAATCCCCGGGTGTTATCAATTTCGTCCCGGATATCATCTGTTGACTCATCTAATATTTCTTCACCAGCTGCTAAATATGTATTGCTTAAATGACTATATTCACCAGCAAAAGCCGGCCTTATGATAACCTGTGCATCTCGCAATTCTTTGTAATTCTGGGCAGTAATAAGGTCATCTGTCAATTTATAAGGATAATAAATTGTTCTATCATATAAATCTTTCCATCCCGGAACCGTTACACCCCATCTGTCAATTTCATAATCTATATACCAGGCCATCCAATTAAAATGCCAGAATTTTACAGGTATTGATGTGTCTAATGTATGCATCTGTTGTGCCGACGGCGAGTCGGGGTCATAGCCGCCGGTGGGGATGTCCTGCTCATTTCCGGTTACCCATGTTGGTATAGTAATATCACTCGAATAACCTGAGTGATTTGGGCAATGGTTACAATGTCCATTACATGCCATTTTTTAATCCTCCTACTTTATACATTGCTTGTTTTACAGTATTATTTATTTTATAATACTCACATAATTTAGGTTGGCATTTGAAATCGAACCATTTTTCTAAATAACCGTCTTTTTTACTGTGTGTAAATTTTCCATGGTTACATTTTAGACAATATTCAACGTTACAATCCTCACAATCATAATGTAATAACCAGTTCATATACGGTTCCGATTGAATGTCTGTTTGAGCAAGATCATATTCCCAATTTGTAGAATCAATATCTGATATTTTATGTAATTTTTTATCATCCGAATATAAACATCCATGACATGTATAAATTTGACCGTCAATATCAATAGCAAATGAGTGTTTTCCTGCTGTACATTTTGCTCTGTTTCTATTGAACCATGCAAAGAAAAAGTGTCCACGTTCTAAATTTTTAATTTCAATAGATGCTATGGCACTTAAACTCTGTTCTAAATTTTCACAATATTGTTTGTGATTTTCCTCTGAAGACTGTTCCGAAGCATAATAATCAATTGTTGGAAAGTAATTTAAATTTTTATAAAATCCTATGTTATGACATTCTTTATAAAGGTCAGAAATATCTTTATATGCATCATACATGTATTGGAAGGTGTCTGGTGTAACAGTCGATTTGATAACAAAAGGTACTTGATTTTCGTCACACCATAAAATCATTTTCCGAACAACATTTGAAGTAAGATTTTTACCTGATTTTCGTTTAATATCATGAATTGGCAATCCGTCATATGAAATTTGGATGCATATTTTAGGGTCATTACCGATCATCTTGCCTTTGAATGATAAAAGAACCCTTTTCAACCGGTTAATATCCCGGTTCCGGTATCCATTTGTAAAAACAAATAATCTAACCCTCGGATTATTTCTAAATGTTTCACAAACTTTTTCAATATGGGACATTTTTATAGTTGGTTCACCGCCCCAAAGATTGATACATAATTGGTCATAACGTTCATTGAAAAATTTTGAAGCAAGGAACCTTTTTAAAAAACCAATCGTTGGTTCAATTTCCTTCATGTCACCGGTGTATCCAGGTTTCATAGCAAAACAATAATCACAATTCATTGTGCATCGTTGAGTTAAGTTGACATCAATAACAAATTCATGTTGTTTATTCATAATATATCCTCTGCGTCTAACACATGCTATTCTTCCATATCTAATCTTTTCATTATACCATTCTTATTAAGTTTAAGAAAAGGAATCAACACAATAGTTGCAAGAGTAAATAGAGAGCTAATTATTATCAACGGTCTGAGAGCGATCATATTAGGAGAAACTCCAAAATCCGTTAACCAGGCCGTCCAAGACCATCCCCATTCGTACCATGGTCCGGTTTGAAACACTCCTTCAACCCAGTGGCCGAATTTACCGTACATCCATCCGCCAAATGCGCTGCTTGAACTCGAAGCAATATTACTAACTGAACAAACTCCGGCGAAAACAAATCCCTCTGCCATGTCAGGACAATTCTTAGCCATAATATCCATATAAGCCATATGAACAATAGCGGCAATTGGCCCAAATAAAATCGCAAATACGACCAATGACCAAACTCCCTGTACCCACAGGTAACAAAATGAAGTTAAAAAGCTAAATAAAATCGCAAAATATAACAATTTTCTGACATTCATTACCTTTGCATATTTCCAATAAATTATATAACCTAATATTCCCATTGCGCTTTCGAAAGTACCTAAATACGCAAATGTCATTTTTCCCATCTGGCCGCCGTCAAGGCCGCAAAAATCTCGAATGTAGTAAAAAAAGGGAGTACCCCAACCAGGCGAAAATTTTAAACCAAAAAGACAAATAACCAATACCCAAATCGACTTCATTTTTATGGCCCGTTTCATGGCCGATTTTATTTCATTGAACTTTTCTTTGTTTAGTTTTATTTTTTTCTCTTCGGTTAAAAAATAGGTAGCCAGTATATTTATGAAAGGGAACATTGAGGCTATTAAAAATATTATAGCCAAGCGATCATAAACACTTCTGGTTATAGTAAATGTTGACTCTCCTGTATCAGGCATTGCCCAAAGCGCTAATGCGCTGCCAGCAATAGTGGTAAGTATTATTCCTAAATTAATTGATCCCCATTGAATTGACTGAAACCTTCCTGTATCGCCGGTGGGTTTTCCTGTTTGCACCATTAGGCCGTCCGCAACTACATCCGTAATAGCAAACATAAAACCCATAGCTCCAGACACTATTGCTATCGGCCAAAAAGTTACTAACGATCCGGAAAACGCGAGGCCAGCTAATAATAACCAAAGTAATACCGAAGTTGAATTACATATATAAATATATGATTTCCTTCTATATCCATATATAGGCACAAAATCTGATAGTAGGCCAAACAGTGGTTTTATATACCATGCCAGAGTAATTGCGAAACCTATATAAGATAATGTTGTCGCATTAAGCTTTAAACCCTCTTTCATGAAAAAATTTATTGCACTTCCTGCTAAACCTCCGGTCGTCCCGGTTGCCTGTGTGAAATAAATCGCCGCGCAAAAAACCGAAAACCTTAGCATTCTTTGATCGACATCATACAAAAATGATTTTAACAAATTCATTTCATTCACCTTATTTATAGTGTGTCTAACATGCGTTATTCTCTTCATGGTTAAGAGGAAACACTGAATTTAAATCATTGTTGCCTTTCGATCTCATTTGTGAACTAAATTCTTCTTCTGGACTAAATTCTTTTGCTATTTTATCGACGGCCGCTTGTCGAATCCTTGCTGCTTCTTTGATATCATCAATGATAATTTTTTTTTGCGTAAATCCCGCTTTTACCTCTTTTACCACATTGAGTATTTCGTTTTTTATATCCGTGTTGTGAGGCGCATTTCCGTGTACTTGACCAATTGGCATTTCAGGTTTTCTATAAACCTGTAATAAATTATTGGCAATAAATAAACACATGTCCGAAAGGATTAATTGATCCAATTCTTTAAGATCTTTTGAAATATTTGATAAACTTCTGACACATAATATTGCTTTTTGTTCTTTTTCTTCATCTGTCATATTATCCTCCAATTCTTTTAACAATTTGTTTTATTACATTATGAAATGTTTTATTGTGTTTTAGTTGTTCTGTTATACGAAATGCTTGCTCATAACATGCTTTAAATAGTGTGCATACACCCGGAACCGGTCCTCCCTGTATTTGTTGCTCATATGTGCATCCTGTGTTACAATATTGCCATAATTCACAATTTAAACACTCTGTAAATGTTTTTGGATTTATATTTTGTAATTTCGTGTTTAAAATTTTTTTCCTATTTGAATCAGCAATCGGCTTTTCCATTTTACTGCCAAATCTTGCACAGGGATAAACAAAACCATTTGGCATAAATCCGGCGCCACTACAACCAGCAAAACAGCCGAAAGTCCGTTTACCGTATTTTTCGCCAAGTATTGTATCTAACATATAAAGACTGAATATACCGGGCATTGTTTCAATTCCATTTTCTATATATTCAATAGTATAATCTGCTAATTCCTTGATTTGTATTTTGAATAATGAAATTGTTTTTTCTGACCATGTTCTGTCTCGTACCAGTGTGAAGTCCGGATAATAGTTTCCAATTACATCAATAAACCATCTATAATTATCAGTAATTGAGTCTTTTCCAATCATTGTCCCGGGTGAAATCATTATTTTACAATTTCTTAATAATGGTAGCCAGCTTTCCCTATCATTTGTCCATAAATTCATATACTGATCAAATCTTGATTTATGTTCTTTATCAAGTCGTTCTGATTTATTCCATAATCCGTCAAATGATAATGAGATATTGACGTTATTTTCTTTAAGAAATTTGAATTTTTCAGGGGTTAATAGAAGTCCGTTGGTGGGAATTACAAAACCTTTATTTTTGGGATTCATTTTGATAATTTTAACTGCATATTCTATCAAATTCCAGTTTAATAAAGGTTCGCCGCCAAAAAAAGCAGTAGAAAAATCAGCTTGACCGTATATTTTCATTAATTTTGGCAACATTTCATAATGTTGTTGGAAATCTAAGGTGTTCATTACTGTTGGTGTATTTTGCATGTAGCAATAACTACAATTAAGATTGCATTTCTCTGTTACCACAAGTTCAAATTGAAACATATTGCCTCCAAATTAGTCTATTATAACAAATTTTATACTTTTAGTAAACATTCAACTAATTTTTCATCCGGATTATCATTTGATTCTAAAGCAACGGCTATTTTATAAAGTTTTTCACCAGTTTTTCCTAACCCGTCTCCGGCGGAAATTATCCAATCTCTCTTTTTAACTGGTCCGATTATTCTGATCGGTACTCGGCCGACAAGTCCAACGGTTACACCTTCATTTTGTGCGTTCATTAGATATCCAGGTGTGGCTGAAATTACTCCTGACACCTTTTCTGAAAAAGGTCGTGCTGCGCCCATTTCATACGTTTGACTGTCAGAAACTTCAACTATTGTACCCGTTGGATAATCTTGTGGTGCTGTGTATTTTTCAGCTAAATCAGCATATGTGGCTTCTGTTGCCTCTCCTGATAACGTATAAGCATACACATATCGCCATTTATATGACGGGTCACCTAAATCATATGAATTATTAGTCCAAGGGCTAAAATCTGATTCTTGAAAGACTTGAGTGGCCACCGGTTGTTTCCTATTATAACCGTCAAGATTTGGATAGTATTCGGTTTCTGTTGTTATATCAAATGCGAAAATTTTCCATTGTGATCCTGAACCGAATGCACATCTTGCTATGTCTTCTACATAAATAAATCTGCCTTCGTCGGCTGATGTCCATGTCGGTGTAGTGGCTACTCGTTCAACATGAAATTTTCCTTGCATATCTACTTCTTGAAATTGCATTATTAATCTCCTGTATTTTTAAGTTTGTTCTGGTATCTGTATGTCTTCTAATCCTTCTAATAATTCATCTGGTAATTGTAGTTTTTCTTTTACTGCTGTTATTACCTTATTTACATTTTTTAGAGTTTTATTGCGCATATCATAAGACGCAAAAACGCTATGTGTGGCTTGTTTATAATTCAAAACTAATAATTGTGGCATTAAAACATATCCACATGCTTTTTCTAATTTTTTCTCCTGGGTTGTATCGTTTGTTAAAATCATTTCCCACCACATAGGACAACCATTTTCACCGTCACTTTGCGGACATTTTTTACATTTGAACGCGTTTTTGTAATTCATTTTATTACCTCACATTTTATTTATTTAATAATTTTGCCAAAGCGGCCATATTTTTAACTGTTTTGCCTGTTATGTTTATTTTTGATATTCTTAATTGTTCTGCTTTTCTTGCGTAATCTCTAATTGGATGCCATTCATCACTAAAACTTGTGCCTGTTACTGATTCTTTGTAATCTGTTGAATATTGCATACAAATTATAATATCCAATGGTGGCACTTCTTGGAATTCTGAAATGAAAGCATATACATATGGTTCAATTACAGGCATTTCTCCAGAATCATAAAATCTCCAGTCTGTTTCTCGGAATTTTTCTTTTAATGCTCTGATAACTGTGGATTTACCTTCGCCTGCCATTCCAAATAAACCAACTTTTGTGTGTTTTTTCATTTGTCTTTGAATTAATCTCAAATATAGTAAATGTTCATCAACTTTAGGTGTTCTTTTCATAATTTCTCCTTATTGATATTCTACCACTAAATATTGTGTATTAACTGGTCTCCATGATCCATCAAATGAGTGGAAATGCAAACTGTTATATTCTATATTGTGTCTATGGTTATCCGGTGCAACTTTATCATCAATTTCTGATTCGCCTAATTGTGCTGTTTCTGTTGGATAACCTGTTTTATTACCGTGATAATGTTTTCCTTCTTCTGAAATTCCTGAAATTGTCCAGGAGCCTTCAGTTGGTACGGTTCCGACATCTCCCAGTGTTTCAGTAAAAAGAATCATCATTCCGTCCCAACTTGCTGTCAAATCAATGTTGAAATTGTCAGGTAACGGATATGATGCCATCAAAACTTTAGTATTTTGTGGGAAAATATCATAAATTCCAGGTAATTTGATCCATGAAGTTGTTGTGCCATACCATACAGCATCGTCATCTTCTGTATATAACATCCGGCCTTTATCATCTGTGCCCCGGTGTGTTTCATCTGTTATTGTATTGAATTTTTCTAATATGTGTTTTCCATAGACATCAATTTCGTGAAATATACTCATTAGTCAAATTTTGCCTCCAAGAATTTTATATATGCTGGCCGCCAATTTACATTGAATCCATGGTCGTGATAACCATCTTCATCAATAGCATGGTAATGTTCGTCGTTAGATGCTCGTGGATCGTGAATATCGGAAGTGCCCCGTTTTATGCTTTTATCACTAATTCCGAGTGCATATTTTCCAGGCCAAGAACTATATTTTTCATGACTCGCATCTATAAGTGTACCGTGACCGTGAGCACCGGCGGATTCTATGCCCGTGATTGTCCATGATCCGGTAGTTTGACTGACATCATCAGCTGTTTGAGTAATCATTACTGTCATATCATCTTTTGTGGTATTAATATTCCAACCGTCCGGCAATGGAAAATATCCAAACATCATTCTGGAATCTACTGTTATGAAATCATATGTTCCCATAACTTGTTTCCAGTCTGTTTGTGTTCCGTAATATAATTTTCCGTCGTCTTCGGAATAAATCATCCGTGCTTCATCAATGACGTTTTTGTGTTGTGTTGTGTCTTTGTCTGCAACTCTTTGTGTCCAGAATTTGCCTTGTACATCGACTGTATGAAATTTTATTGTTCGGCCCTCCTTGTTTCATTTTTACTTTAAAATGTTATTTCAGTTTATGCTCCAACCTGATCCGCTTAGTCCTGTGTTGCCTGCTGTCGGCGCTCCTGTGTTATTGGTTATTGAAGTGTTAGAAAAGGTTACCAGGTCGTTACCTGCGCTGTCTTCTATATCATTTGTACTCCCAATATAGTCAAGATTACAGACATTTCCTGCAACAATTGCAGTTGCCGAAGTAAACGTCCTGCTTGATCCACTACCAGAGGGACTGGACAAATTTGAATTGGTAACGGTCGGATTCGTACAGTCTATATTAAAATCCCCGGTATCATAACCGGTTGTTACAACAGTTTCATCAAAGTTAACTGTGACTGTAGACCCATCCACACTTGCAGATGTCACTGTTGGGGCTGTGTCTGCGCCGGCATACATCCAAGCGCCTATGTCTATATCTGCACCATCATCGGTTGTGGACACTGTGATAGGGCTCGCTGTGAAGTCTGAGGCGCTTATTAGATCGTCGTAATCGTCATGGGTGAAAGTGCCATTATTTATACCTGGCCCACCCACTAAGACTTGGAACTCAGTTCCGTCCAAACTGCCAGCCGTAAGTGCCCGCCAACCAGATGTTTTTTCAATACCAGGAATATCGCTCGAATAATTTGAATCAAGTAATACACCAGCTCCAGGCAAATCTTCATCATCATTGAACATATTTGTTACTGCCGTTACACCAGCAGGATCATCTAAATAATTATGCAACAGGCCATTAGTTAAAATGTATGAGATATTGTTAGTGAATGTAACAACGCTATCAGCATCAGGAGTCCAGTTTCTAAAGTTATAGGTATTGTCAACAAGAGTATTGTTATAAATAAGTGTATCATCGTAACAATCTACAAGGGGGGATTCACATCCAAGATTTATTCCATGAAGACACCCGGCAACCAAATTGCCATACACTTTATTGTCATTCGAGAATACATACTCCAAAAACGCTTCGTCTGTAATAGATATTCCGTATGTTCTCCCCATTTCATTTACTTTTCCTGATGCTGGCAGGTCATAAACTAAATTATAACGAACAACATTTCTGGCAGCGTTAGAGATATATATATGTGTCGATCTCATCCCATAAACTGTATTATATTGTACCACGCTATCAGTTACCTTTTTATACAATCCAATTCCTTCACCTTTCCCAGCATGTACAGTATTCTTTTCGATTGTGATATCAGTTGTCCATCCTTCATTGTTACCGCTGAATACTTCTATTGACGCTCCATAACCACCGCTGTAGGAAGGATATCCAACATATTCAACGAGATTATTGCTTATAATTCCTGTATCAACACCACTAATATAAAAAGACCCATACGCTATACCACCTGTGGCATTACGGTAAAGATGACAATTATCCACGTTAACGTTATCTGACCGACCAATATAAATGCCAGTGCCTCCGCTATATTGGACCCTTAAATCCTGTATCGTCAAATAATCATAATTTAACTCTGACCCAGTCCCCACGTCTGCTTCAATTACCCCGTTATACGTGCCGGGATAGCTACTGTTACCATCAAGTATCGGCTTTGCATTTCCATTCAAACCAAATTGACCATCACCATAATAAGCTCCAATGACAGCACGATCTCCAACCGAGCCACCCCAATCTATTACAATTCTGTCACTGTCAGCGGCAAGCGTACAAGTGGTGTTAACCTTAAAATAGAGGTCATCCCCAGTAGCATAAGTATGGCCGTTTACTTCTGACATAAGCC
>JAEHCK010000132.1 GCA_020696345.1 Thermoplasmata archaeon
AATGATAAACTGGCAATTTTAAAACGTGAACACACCAATGAAAATCTCCGCCAGTTTTTCTTCATGGCTCGTAACCCGCACCTGGTTTTCGGCATTAAAATCATGCCGGCCGCAGAACGGTATAATGATATAATGCCCTTGGAAGAAGCGATGATGGAACTTTACAAATTTTCCAGTCGCGAATTGACAGGGCATGCCGCTCTTGGTCATTTGAAACACATTCTTGAAAATGTGTCAAAAGAAAATGCCGACCTGATCCGCAGAATCGTTCAGAAGGATCCTGACTGTAAAGTGTCGCACAAGTCTCTTAACAAAGTCTGGAAAAAACTGATCCCGGTTACTGGTTATATGAGGTGCAAGTCAAGTGTTGCTGATCATCTTGAAAAGATAAATTATCCAGCGGTAATTCAGAAAAAGGCTGACGGACTTTTTATTAATTGTATTCATCGGTCTGGTTTAGAAGGTCGGGCATATGCAAGGCCAAGTTATTTGACTCGCAATGGAAAGCCGATGGATTTTCTTGGTAAATTAGATGATGAAATGTTAAAATTGTTTCCCGCAAAAGATTGGGTAATGACAGGCGAAGGTCAGGTGTCCGATGGACACGGCGGCGTACTTGACAGAAAAACCGGCAACGGAATTATCAATAAAGCCATTCACGGAACGATATCTGAGGCCGAAGCTGACTTGGTTATTATTGAAGTTTGGGATATTATTCCGCTGGCCGAGTGGGAATCTGGAAAATTTGATCTTTATGATTATGAACAACGGTTGCGTTTACTAAAAAATATATTCGCGGGTTCTTTTGCTAAGGATTTGGGTCTCCAAAATCAATTCCTGGATTTCAAAAAGTTTTCACTGATTGAGACCAAAGAAGTCAATTCAATAAATGAAGCGGATGCTTATTTCAAGTATATGATTTCAACCGGAGAAGAAGGCGCCATTCTGAAAAATTATTCAGGCAAATGGAAAAATCATACCTCGCCCGATCAAGTAAAAATGAAAATCAAGGATCCGGCGGATTTGATGTGTGTCGGTACAACCGAGCATTCAAAACAGCCCGGATGGATCGGCGCTCTGGTACTTGAATCAGCTGACGGAATTATTAAAGTAAAAACAGGTTCCGGACTGACTGAATTTGACAGACAACAGGATCCAATGTGGTATATCGGCAAAATTATTGAAGTGGAATATAATGAAATTACTTCTGATAAAAAGACCGGTCAAAAAAGTTTGTTTCTGCCAATTTATATCGGTGTTCGTGAGGATAAAGATGAAGCAGATTCATATGAATTGATTCTTGAACGAAAATAAGAAGTAATTCACATACTTACAAAGTAAACCCCCGGAGTTGCGCCTGGCGCGACTCCGTGAAAAAATTAAGGTGCATACAAGGGATAATTTGGAGGTTCTAATGAATATTGATAACAACCGTCAGGCAACCTTGAAAGGAGACAATCGATTATGATGTATGAATTAATATTAAAAGGATTTGATGGATCAACTGATGAAACAGATGATAAAATCATTTGGATTAATATTCCTGATAATATGGAAGTTACTTCAAATGCCAATGGTCAGATTGAATCTGTTTCAGAACTCAGTTTCATTGGTGGTATACCCGGTCCGGTTCCCCATGCTGATTTAACTATTAAAAAGAGGGAAGGATAAAAATGGACGCATATGATGAATTAATTAATAGGATGTTGAATGATCCTGACACCAAGGCGAATTACGAAAAGTATATTATAAAAGATATTACATTTGAAGAATGGGTTACGGGCGCGTGTGATGATATTCTTTTTTTATATCTTAAACAGTGTACAACACCCACAGAATTTGATATAATACATCCATGAAGTTTTTAAATGCGGAAACATTTGGCGAAGTTACTTTTGAATTAAGAGAGCACCGGACGGGAAAATGGGATTTGTGTATTCTCGCTGATGGCGAAAAAACACATAAAATCCGACACCTTGATTTTAAAGAAGCACTCAAACAATTACATATGGTAATAGATTATCGTCAAAGATTAAAAGAGATAAAATAAAATGAATTATTCTATAAAACATTCTTTTAGTTTTACATCGGACCAAGTACAACAAATTTTGGTGGATCATTTACTTGCTCAAGGCGAGAAAATTCCACAGGCTGTATTTGATTCTGGTGGTTATGCAGATTATAGTCCGGATATAGATTTTGTATGTGTTTTGGAGGACGCAGAACCAGTGTCCGGATTTGGTATTGTGTTAGGTTATGATTCTGGTGAATTGGAAAAATTTAAAGAAGCATATGCTGAAAAAGATGCAACTTTATATGATCCGACATTGGAACCAAATAAAGAAGAAATACCAGATAACAAGATTTGGAATTCCGGATGTGGACACTGGGAGGATGCGGCCAGAGGCTTTGATTTGCCGAATTTGCCATGTGGTAAATCTAAATCAGAATGTCCGATAATTGACGAATTAGTTAAAAATAAGGAGGATAAAAAATGTTAAATCGTATAACGGAGGATCATTGTTTTTAAAAATCGCATGTATCGGACAACAGTGTTCCGGTAAAACAACTTTAGCAAAATTTTTTATGAATAGATTTAAAGCTGTTTATCATATTAAAATGGCTGATCCAATATATAATGCTTTGGAAGGACTGAAACAAAAAAAACACAGAGCATTTATGCAACAGTTCGGAGATTTAGCAAAAAAACATTTCGGTGAAGAAATCTTTGCTGAAATATTAGAAAAACGAGTTCTGAAAATTCAAGATGATATTAAAAAAATGAATATTGTAAATAATATCGTGGCTCCAGAAAAATATGATTTTGAAGATAAAATTTTAATCATCAATGATGATGTTCGTTTCGACTATGAATTAAAATATGTAAAACGACTTGGTTTTAAATTGTGTTCAGTCATATGTCCAACAGAAGTGCGAGCGCAGCGTGCTCGACGATTAGGATTAGATTTTATAGAAAACCATCAAAGTGAAACTGAAATTCCGCAACTACTTCATGAGGCAGATTATGAAATAACAAATGAAATAATGACAAAGGAAGAATTTTCGCACGCTGCTGATATAATTTTAAAGGATATACAAAATGGTATATAAAAATCTTTGGTGGGGTTTTAAACGTTGTAATGACACATATCAGATTAATAGATATTATGGTGATAAAGATATTGAAAAGGCCCGGCAATCCTGGGAAATTATTGAAATTGTTGAACCTTTTGAAGCAAAGGATTGGCAGGATGCAATTGATATAGTGGTTAAAATCACTAAATAAAGGAAAAGAAAATGGAATTTTTCGGATTAGTAGGTTATGTTGTTATTTGTATTATGACCGGTGTTATTGCGTCAAACAAGGGCAGAACTGGTTTCGGCTGGTTTGTATTTTCTATATTTTTTCCTGTTATCGGGTTAATTATCGTTTTATGTCTCTGCAGGAAAAACAATAGCCGGAATCAGACTGTGATTATCGGGGACCGAGAAATGGAAAAAAATGGATGGTATCGCTTTAATGATTATGAGGATGGAGAACTTAGGACGACAAAATCAAAGACATGACCCGGTCATTATAATTATCAAATAAAAATGTAAATAAATGTAACATAATGGTTGACACGGCCGCCAGGTTTGATATAATGGTATTAGAGAGTGAGAGTTAATCCAAAACAAAGGAAAATCATGAACAGGAAAATTAAAAAACTCATTGATAAAAAAATCTTAAAGGTCATGTCTGAATACGACGAAAAGTTTACAACTTATAAAATCAAAGTCAAGGCTCGCAAAGACGGCGAAATGGAAAATGGCCAAATATTCTGTCATAAGGACCGACTCTATGATGCTGAATTTGCATTTGAGACCGGCAATAAGGGCTCTGAAGAAGATTGGTATGATGTTGAAGATGAAACCTACGAATACAAACCAGCCGACGCCGCACGCGATCTTTGCTGTCCCCATGGGATGGACGCAGAATTTTTCAATGAATATTTTATAGTCGTTTCATAAGAAAAAAGATTATTTGCGCTGTGCGTTAGAACCACCAGCATCCGGATGAAATGCTGCATCGGTACTGCTTGGATTAACACGAATAATTGTGCCAGCTTTTATTGTTTTTTCAAATAGTGGTGACATATCTGTAAAATTTAGTGTTAAATTACAACGAGTTGGATATCCATTTGTATAAGGATATTGCCATGTAGGCTGAATAGATGTTAATGCAGCATGTTCCATTAAAATTAGACCTTCTGGCTCTGTTTGTACTTTGAATATATGAGGAAATTCGATACCTATAACGGCTGTTGACCGCGGTGCAGCGAATGACTCTAATAATTTGACAGCTTGAACAACTGTTTTTCCACCTTGATTATCTGCTAAAACAAATTCAAATTGGTATTGCCGTCTTTGACTGGTTTTATATGTTAATGGTGTATCAATTTTTCTTCGTGGTACTGGTAAATTCACTGATCCTGCATAATTTTCGATACCTTGTAATGATGGTAAATGCCAACCTTTTTTCACAACTGTTGATGTTAATTTATCTAAAATTGATTTACCGTGTTCGGTCATTGTGCGTAATTGTTTAACTTTTTCGAGTAATCGGGAAGCCAGACTTGCATATTCTTCCCATTCATGATTATGCATTTCAAGTATTTCCGGAGGGGCCAAAAATTTAAATTGTGTTTTTGTTCTGCCAAGTGTTAAATTACCACCGCGGGCGCCTGTTGCAATTCCACGCAATTCTTTGGCTTGTAAAGTTATCCAAAGAGCATCTTTGAATACTGCATGTGGAAAAAAATCTCCTGGTATTTTTAAAAACTTCGGAGGATTATTTAAAATCTCATTATTTCTTGATTCAAATGTTGGTTCATCAATCTCTTGATTAATATATTCCCAATCTGATCCCATTATTCTCCTTTATGGTGCCTCGCCGCCCCAGTTCCTTGCGGAATTTTCCATCCATAAATCTGGATCCACGATCCCACTGGAACCTGGTCCGGCGCCGGACTGTACATTGTTGCTTTGGTTTTGAATTTGAACATTTGTTTCTTTTAATTCACTAATATTGTCATTCAATTTTTTTAATTCCTGTACTTGTTTGTCAACATTTTCACCCCTATCTTTCCGCAATTTTAAATTTGATTCTGCTTGTTTAGCACTTTTATTAGCAAGTTCCAATATGCTTAATACATTTTGAGCACCGGGTTTTGTGCCTGTTTGAAAATTTTTGGCTCTTTTAAATTGTTCTTGTGCTTTTGTTAAATTTTCACCTGAGCCCGTCGCGCCTTTCGGCATCCAGTCGGGCATAAGATTGTTCCAATGATTAATCATTCCATCTTTTATTTGAAAAAATAAAGTTTGCACAAAATTAGTTAAATCTTCAACAAAGCTTGTTACCGCATTAATAACATTATTTGTCCATTTTTTCATATTTTCATCTGATAATGCTTCACGGAAGGCGCTACCGTTAGCACCAAAATAATTTAATATCTTTTCACCAATCCAGCCGAGAATTTTTCTTGGTAAACTTGTGATCTCTGTAAAAAATCCAGTAAGTGCACCACGTAAACCGTCTTCTCTCCAGCCTTTAATTGCTTCTTTGATACTACTTAATACAAATTTTGTGACTAAGCCGATTGCCGCAAGTTTAAGTCCGCCAAGTAAAGCTGCGGCGCCGCCGACCGCTAGACCACTAAAACCGAGAAAATTCAAGATTTTATCAAGAAATCCGCCTTTGCCTTTCTTGACACTTGAAATGTCTTCTATTTTTTCACCTTTAACAAGAAAACCAATTCCTTCTTTAATTTTTTGAAGATGATTAACCATCTTTTCTTCACGTTTCTCTTTTTGGGCTTCTTTATTGCCGCCGAATAAACCTTGGAATGCTCCTTTTATTGAATCCCATACAACACCGAAAAAACGTTTCAACGTGTCAAATACCTCTTGAAATTCGCCTAATATTTCTGACATGTGACTGTTAATAATACCGCCAACATGTGTAGCAAATTCTCTGGCCTTTTTTATTGCTTCACTGTTCCAAAATTGCTTTGCAGCTTGTAAAACTTTACTATTTTCTTTTACATTTTTCCACCATTGTTTCACTGTTTGGGAAAAACTACCGATACCATCTTGCCACCATTGCCGCATCATTTCAATATTGGATCCAATGTCACCAAAGCCAGATTTGACAAAATCTTGTTTTGATAATTTTGCAGCTTTCAATTCAGCCAGTGTGGCTTTACCCATTTTAAAATTTGCCAGGATGGTATCTCTGGACCTTACTTTATCCTGGGATTCTTGAGTTTCTAAAACCCGTAACATTTCTTTTTGAACTTTAGCTCTGGGTTTCCGGTCTGTTTCAGCTTTCTCTATTAGACCGGTAGCATGATCATCTAATTTTCTCTGCCAGGATTTTGTAATTTTAAAATTTTCTTTTGTTTCATCAACTAATTTTTGTAATTTCTTATCAATATCTTTAAAAGTTTTTGTATCTGCCATAATATCCTAATAAAAAAGGTCTCTAAAGGTAAACCCCTTGAGACCTTTTGATCCGTTAGCATATGCTAAGTGGGAATTTTGGTTTTCAATTCTAATTGTAATTTTTCATATTTTGTACATATGTCCACAAGTGCTTCACGTTCAAAATCTGCTAAAATATTTGATTCTGTTAATGATATTCCGTACTTTGCGAGTAGCCATTGTTGATAAATAATTTCATCCATTGAAACATCAAATAAATTATTTAGAAAAAAAAATTATCTGCATCCATTTTGTGTTCTGATTCTTCACCACAATGGGCGCATTTTATACTTTTGTTCATATCAATACCAAAATGATAATCATCATGCCATTGTGTTAATTTTGTATATAATTGTTGTGGTATATTATCAGTAAAATATATTCTATCACGTAATGATAAATTTTCTTGGCTGCCTTCTGGTGATAAAATTGCTTTGATACTGACTGCAATCACTGACAATAATAATTCTGATTCTGAATCCATGCCCATGTTTAAAATTTCTTGTTCGTGTTTAATTTTAACATAATCTAATTGTACAGATAAATTGTTGTCTAATTGTACAATTGGATTCATTTTGGCCGGCATCGGAATTATTGTTATATTATTTAAATCTTCTGAAATAATACTTTGGGATTTGCATTTTGGGCACTTATATTCAAATTGAAATTCAGTACCTTTTGAGACTTTCCGTAATTCAAGTATTAAAGCAGGCCGATCATTTAAATAAATTTCACCCATATCAAAATCACCGACAATGGACGATTTTATCATTTCATACATTGCCTGGCTTAATTCTTTGACAGATTCGTCATCTTTAATGCTGGTCATAAATTTTTTCAATTGACCAGCATTTATCGGCTTTATTTTTAATTTAATACCACTGGGTAATTCAACGTCAAACTCATAAACATTTAAATATTTCCGGTAGTCTGGTTTTTCAACAGCTTTCACTGGTTGGTTATTATCAACCTTTTCAATTACTGACATTTTTCACCTCACTAATTTTATTTACCTGTTGGTTTGTCTGTTAATGTATGATAACTATATCTAAATGTTACATCAAATTGTGTAATTTCAGAAGTAGCATAATCCAATGTTGCCGGTGTAACTTCCATCGGCCAAGCATCATGTAATTGAAATTCAATCACCGGATCACCGTCATTACCCAAAAGTTGTAATCTTTGATCCAACATGTATTCATTTAACATTGCATATTCATTTGTAACCGGATTATGTATTTTATTAATCCAATTTTCAAAATTTTGCCGTATTCGTGCATCATGATCCGTATTAAAAGTAACGGTAAGTGCTTGAAATGTATGTTTGCCAGCTATCGGAAAATCAAAACCCTGCCAATTCAACATAATTTCTTCTAATGTTGTGCCTGGTAATGATGTTGTTCTGACCAAATAAACTGACCGATCATTGTTCATATCTCCAACTGTTGTATCTGCCGGAAATTGTGGCAAAAAATAGAATAAATTCGATCTTTGACCGTCCCTGAAATGACTTTTAAATCCATCCACCGTAAAGCGTACTGGCATTTTTATTCTCCTTTTCTATTGTTATTTATTTTTAACATTTTTTTCTTTTATAATCCTTATATGGACATGGAATTTTGTGTATAAATTTATGACAAATTTTACATAATGTTATACAATTATCAACATCAGCACTTTCAATAGGATTAATTTCTACACCTTCAAAGTGGTGACATTGTAAACCCACTTTTAATTCATCCTGGTGTTTCTCACATTTTTGACAAGTGTAATTATCACGTTTAAATACTATTTGCCTTAATTCAGGCTGGACTTCTCTGCCTGTATTTATTTTAAAACCTTTTGGCCATAACTTTTTTTTATATATCGGACATTCTTGTTTACATGCATTGGAACAATATAACCTATGTTCTGTACCATTTGAATATTGTCCCTTTAATGCTTGAATTCTATTAATAATATTTGTTCTTTTTGGTATAAACCATTTTCCACAATATGCACACCTTATTTCTAAAATATTTTGATCTTGTTCATTTCTTCTTGTTTTCTCAGCATATGATATTTGATGAACATAAGTATCATATAGTGGAATATTATTTTTTGTTACATTATTTTTCCAATTATGATTATTCTCTTTTTTATTTGCATTACTAATTTTTTTCTTGTGCTCTTTTGAAAGTTTTATTCCCTTTCTTTTTTCACTTATTTTTTTCTTGTGTTCTTTTGTAAAAATATAATTATATTCTCTTTTTGTAGAACAATGATGACAACAGTATAATCCTTTATTTTTTTGTGATAAAAAATCTTCATGACAATTTTTACAATTTTCTTTATAACGATAAAAAATATTTTTATATTTTCTATCTTGCCATTGGTCTCTATCAGGTCTATACTCTAATTTTTCTAAATTATCCCAACATATTTTCATAAATCTCCTTTAGTGATTTTGTGATTGGAGGTAGTTTTGAATCTAAAGGCTTCAAAACAAGGGAGCTACCCGGTTCCCTCCATTAATTTATACTCCGGATGTCGGAGTTTGGGCCGCGGCGACAAGTTCGGTGAAAGAGCTGCCTGATTTAGATGCGATGAAATTGAGGACAATAAATTCGGCCGCTTTCGTGGGCTTAATGTATAAATCTGCCCATAATTCGTTCCTATCAATTCGTTCTGATGTATTGTTTGAACTATCACAAACAACCAAATAGTCATAAATACCGCGTCTTGATTTGACATCCCGCAAGAACGGTTCAATCATATTGATTAATTGTAACCTCGTAAACGAGTCATTAGGCTCGAATAAAAAGTATTTCACTGCTGTACTGATAGCCTTTTCAAGTATGATAAACAATCGTCTTACATTGACTCTATTAAACGCTGAACTCTTATCCAACATTGTTTTTTGACCCCAGACAACTTTTCCTTGTCCAGCAAAACTTACGATTGGATTAATACCATTTTTATAACAAATGTCTCTATTAGCTTGATTTGGATTATAGCCTAATTTTCTAACATTCGTTATAACCGCTCTATTCAATCCTGCCGGCGCAAACCACGGATCACTAATATCATCCGTTTTGGCGTAAATTCCGGCCATATGTCCTGAGGCTGGTATCCATCTATATCTGCCGTTCCATTTATCGTAAATTTCAAACCAATTTCCATAAAGAGCAGCATAACTTGTATTTTCATTCAAATTATATGTTGAATGAAGACCGAGCCTAAAGTCCCTCATGTCAGTGGTTTCATTTCCTCTGTTATTTACAACTAATGAATAAGGTACGTCTAAAATTGCCATTGAATCCTTTCTTGCTTCGGCAATTGAAATCATGTCAGATTTTACAGTTGTTGATTTGTCTGCATCAATGAATAAATTAACATCTATTGTTTCTGGGTCTTCATATAATGCATGTGCTGCTAAAATATCAGCATCTTGAACACCTGATCGAACAGGATCGAACGGACTTGATGCAGCAGTACCTCTGTTAGTTCCGCCGCCAAATTGCTCATAATCAGTTGTGCAATATGCTGACATGTCAGTATCTTGAACGGTTGATTTTAATGAACATCTAATATAATTTGAATATCCATTAATATATTTTTCGCAAAATATATTTTGGCCTTCATCGTCCAATTTCCGTTCACTGGTGGATGCCATCCAAACTTCCTTTATTGTATAAACTCGGGAAGCCGCTGTAATTGATAATTGGTCTTGATCAGCTACTTTAACAATTACACCAAATTCTGTATTTGTGGCGCTATCGAATGATAAATCAACATCGTCAATATCATCATACATTGCTTGACTTATTCCGATTGTGTTTATACTATCTTGGCCTTTTCTAACTTGATCATAAATTGTTTTACCAAATATAGCAATTTTTACCAAATTTCCCCATTGTCCGCGAGTTTTAGCAATAAAAGAAATTTCAGAATCTTGGTCTTCTCTATTGGTGGAAAATACAACATCTTCTTCGCCATATTCGTCAGGATCTTCACTGTCAAAATCAGCAATTATATAAGAACCAAGTATATCTGTTGAGTATGGATCAAAATCTCCTGCGGATGCTGCAACTTCATTTGTTACTGTAATGTCTCCGTGTACTCCTGCATATGATGCACTCGGTGCGAAAACACCTGAACAATAAAGTTTATTACCATATTTTAAATAACCTGTGCCTGCTAAAATATCTTTGTACGAGCCGGAAGTCGGTTCGCCAAATGTTGAAATTAATTCTTCTATTGTTGTTATTAACTGTTTTTTTAATTCCGGGCCTTTGTATGGATCCCTAATAGCCAGTACCGCAATTGAACTTGCGACTGCTGGAATTGTAGTTGATAAATCAACTTCTCTAATATCAACTAAGGGGCTAAGATATAATGCCATGTGTTTTCTCCTTTTATTTCAAAATCTCTTTTGAAAAGCTTCCTTTCTCTATTATATATTTATATAATTTTTTAAATAATACTTGTCACTTTAAAATAATCATAAACGAAAGTTCCACCGGATTCCAATAAAACTTCTCCTTCTTTATATGAAAATGAAACTTCTTGTAAATTTGTCGGCCACATGTCAGTAAACTTTACAGCCAGGACACTTTGGTTGAAATTATTTGTTACACTCAAACTTGAATCCACAACATAATCTTTATGGTTTTCCATCATTTTGTCATGGCCATTGCCAATAAATGTCATCCAATTAAATAAAAGTAACCAGTTTCTAAACGAGGCATCAACATTAAATTGGACGTTCATAATCTCAAAATCCACCGGTGATCCGGCAACTTTATGCAAAGCGCCTTGCCAATTTACATCAATTGGATTTATACTTATAGCTGGTAAAACCACACTATGAATATTCAAAGTCAATTCAGTATTTGCATTAAGTCCTGTTTGACCAGGAATTACTGGAAATCCTAATTGAAAATTTGTAGGTGTAGCTTTATTTAATTCAGTATCGCATATTGTCATGATTTAAACTGTATTTAATAGATTGATTATATCTCTTAAATTACCCATTACTTTATTTTCTGTTTTCTTTTCCATTTTAAATTTCACAAAATTTTCCTGCATTACTCGCAGTTGATCCATCATATCTTTAACAGATTTGTCTTCATTTAATTGTTCTGTCAAGTTTGTGTCTTTTTCTTCGTTTATTTCTTCTTTTTCTTGTGCCCATGTGGCTGTTTTTGTTTCAAATCTCATGTTTTCTCCTATGTGTGTGGTATCCACGTGCTCGCGCTGGCATTAAATGTATATAATAATCCATCTATTTCTTTTATTCTATGGTTCATATGTGTTATACCTGGAATACCTGCTGACGGTAAATCCACTTGAATTGTGGTTGTATATCCAGCGGAAATTATTGCCGCATCTGTTCTATTCTTATATTCATTATAAGTTGAATCATCCGGTACTGTA
>JAEHCK010000010.1 GCA_020696345.1 Thermoplasmata archaeon
TCCCATCCCCCATTCTTCCCATTCTTCCCATCCCCCCAATCTTCCCATTCACCCATTCTTCCCATCCCCCCATTCTTCCTATCCTCCCAATCTTTCATATCCCCATTCTTCCCATTCCCCCACTCTTCCCATTCCCCCACTCTTTCAACTTTCTCCATCCACAATTAATAATATTTCTATGTTCTTTTCAAGTGCTCAGTAATAATTGGATCGATTAATTCATAGTGATCATTGATCTTAGACACCAGACCATAGGATTGTAATCTGTTCAAATATACATATACATTTTTGACATTGGCTTCCGATCCGATTTCGGATGGACGTTTATAACCCAACGCCATACAATGTAAAATGTTTTTTGTTTTTAATCCTAATTTAACCAATTGTTTTTCTATCATCTGAAAGATAGGACTTATTGGTGAATGGATCTCTTCGCAAACCTTTTTTGCTATATCCATCGTTATAGTCTTATTCTCAGGTATGAGATCACAAATTCTCAAACCTGCCCAATTTAAATATGCAGGAAATCCTCCAACTTGATCGAAAATGAATTCTTCTATATCTGGTGTAATTTTCCTTCCTGCCTCCTTAAATCGTATTTCTAAAAAAGAATTGCTAGTTTGTATATCGAATGGATTTACTCGAATTACCTCTGCTGCGCCTGCTAACGGATTTTTTGGATCATTAAATATTGTATCCATCATTCCTATTGCACTTCCAGTAAAGACATAAGCCACATTGTTTTGATTGCGAATTGATTTCCTAAAGTTTGCATGAAAACCACCCCTTGAAAAGTTAAAATTAGCAGTTTCTTGGAATTCGTCAAACATCACAATATATTTTTTATCCAAATTATTAGGTAAGGCTATAGTTCTTTCAAAAAGTTCGTCAAGCTCATCATCGGCTAAGGACCTATTTCTTGTTGATTTATCAAACTCGATCCTGAAGCGTAAAAATTCCTCACTTGAAGTGCCAAGTTCCACTGCACGTAGTTTTCCTAAGGCTTCTGCCATTGTTGAAATTGCTTCTGTAAAACCTTTCTTGATTCGTTCACCAAATCTTCGCATTAGACCCATTGCTTTTAATTCGGATTCAATAATTGTATTTCCATAAGTTTTTAGAAAAGAGGAAAGGTCCAGCCCCTCACAATCTAAATTCATGGTAAATATATCTTCTTGAGCTAAATTGTGTTCCAAATAAAATATTATAGAAGATTTACCCACACGTCGTGGACCAACAAGAACAATATCATTTTTAACTCCGTCCTTAATTGTTAATAATCGTGATCGAATTCTATTTAATTCTTCTTCTCGATCATAAAATTGTTCGGGTGATACTGGTCTGCCAAAAGAAAACTTAATTTTGCTCATACTAACACAGATGTTAGATAACATAAGTGTTATAATAAACTTATGATTAAATCTTGATATTAGATCTCACAGATTTGAAATGACAATCAGAAAAGACCTGGGAACACTTTTGATTTATCGGTTCTTTTCCTTCGTTTTGTCTTAAAATTCTACTCATTCTTTGTACAAGTTGTAATTTAGTTTTGGATGACGATATATTAATGCCTATTTTTGCACTCAGATTTTTTACCACGAAGACATGAATTATATAGTTAAAACAACGAATGATCCTAATAATCGAATAATCGAATTTATCTTTGATTTATTGTAAATATTCGTCGATTCGTTTATTCGTTGGTCATTCGTTATTTCGTGGGTTTCGTATTTTCGTGGTTTTGTAGAAAAAGGAAAAATTACAATAGATAATCTACTTAACCAAAAACGGTCAGTCCCCAAAAAAGGTAAGAAAAATATAAGTAAAAAATAGAATCGGATTTTAGTTTGCCTAATAAATCCTTTTAAATTTCTTGTGCCATAAGATCGTCATCAATAATAAACAAATAATTAATAAATTCCCTTGGAAGGCTGGCAAAAATCCTATTTTCTTGTCCTTGTCATCATCATCCTTTTTCCATCTAGATGAGTCATACGGATATTCATCATCGTCGTCAGGGTGTCCGTCATTGTCATCGTCAGTATCGATTGAGTCAGGGATTAAGTCCAAATCAAAGTCTGGGGGAGTAGATGTGCTGTCCCAAATTATAGTGCCTTCTGAAATCTCGATGGTATCATTATATCCATCATTGTCATCATCTTCGTCCATGTAATCGGGATTTGCATCATTATCGGTATCATGGGATAAATTATATTGATAAATATAATCTCTTAAATAAAAATATACTGTATTTTCATGAATAATCGGAAATCCCAGAACGTGATAATTTCTATTTTGTGTTTCTTTTAGCTTAATATCTTCCTTTTCAAGTTTAATAAAGATTTTATGTTCTTCATTAGGTTGGAAATCAAATAATCCAATTGAACAATAATCTTTTGAAGAAATTGGAAGTCCATACAGTAATTCATCATTTCCAGCGGATATATGATCGCCGTATCTCATAACATCATTATAAATTATACGAGTAGTGTCCATTTGGTTAAATTCATCCTTTTTTAAATCATAATAGTCACTGAAAGATCCAAAATAAAAATAATCATTTATTAAAAAAACTGGAAAATGTACTTCAGTAGAAACTAATAATGATTTATGAATTAAATTTAAGCTATTTGTAGCTAGATCATAATTATAAAGATATGTTCCATTCAATTCTTTAGACCAACCAATTAAAATTATATATTTTTCATTCATTATTTTTCCTTTTGGAAATGAAATTATTTCAGCATCAAATTTCGTCTCGTTACCATGATAAATTACTTTTTCTGTGGATAAAATAAAATCATACATAATGATAGAATATTCAATAACACCAGATAAATTTCTTGCCTCAAGATATATAATCTTATTATTAAAAATATCAAAATAATAAATATGTTCGGCGCTATTTTTAATTAGTTTTATTGTTTTATTTGTTTCATAATTTAATATATTTAATTGATTATATTTCCATTGATTATTTATCAATTCTGGAGAATGATAGACGATATATTTGTCCCAAATTTTTGGATATTCATCAGGATCTCCCATGTGGTTAATATTAAATTCTTTTAGATCATCTGTCTCAATATTATATACCATCAATTTTTCTCTTGATTCCATTATTAAATAAGTAGAATTATAACTATCGATAATTACACCAGTAAACTTTTTTGGAATAATCTTTTCTATTGGAGAATTATTAAATGGCTCATTCTCAGCGTTAACTCCTGAAATAATCGAGCTTAATATAATTGTTATAATCAAATAAATTATTACTTTATTTATCCTTTTACCACCTACCACAATTATCTATAATATTAAATTTTATATAAATATCTCTATGTTGTTCATTCATGGAATCCAGAGAGCCATCGGATTCTATATAATCACCTACGTAATTACCATCTCCATCCCAATTATTATATTTCAATTGATATTTATAATTATTTATTTTTTTCCTGGTTTCGTGATTCTAGTAATACTTATTTTTTGATATAACTTAAACAAAACCCAAACCACTTGCCACCACCACAAGATCAAAACTAGCTATACCATCGCCCGTTTCTATCTCAAATGTCTTATCATCCAGTTCTGTAATTTTCATCTCATCTTGTGTTACGATCTTGACATTATCACTTACATCATCCACCGTGACCAGCTCATCTTTTAGGTACTCAAAACCCTCCGGGAATGCGGATAACTCAGTAGAATTGGTAAATAATGTCGGTTTAATATCCGGGTAATTACTTTTGATATATCTGACCAACCTGAGTAAATATTCCAATTCCAGGTTGCTCATTGACTTCTGGGTTTCATTGAGCATTTCTTTATCGGATAGATTGATGAACGCAATGTTTTGCGGTAGCTCACCATCGTACGGGCGTAATATCCGCCCGTCAACGTCAAAGACGCCACCGGGTTTGATCATGTATTCCAGTTCCATCGGGGTCAGAACATTCATCGAGTTCTTGTATAATTCCTTCAATTCGTTATCGTCGCAAAACCGCCCTTCCTCCAAAGCAGGATATTGCAGCACCTCTTTTGCATCGATCTCGAAATGTTCATCCAACATCGAATAATCGATCGCATCCTGCGGGCACACCGACTGACACACGCCGCAGCCGATGCACATGCGGCAGCTCAGGCATCGACTTGCTTCAAAGACCGCCTCTTGCCGTGTTAAAGGCAGCTCCACCTCGGCAAACGATGTGATCCTTTTAACCGCATCCAAAAGCTTCGATGGCTTTCGTGAGCGTTTTTCCTCCGGCAGATCCTCCAGGTAGTTCTTTTTCAAGCGCAGTAATTCCAGTTCGGTTGTTCGCCCCTCGCCGCTGATCCTACTCCCCTTCCTGGCCTCGAACAAGTCCGGATCATCCAAATCATCCGGGGCACCGCCGAGATATCTGTCTATTGCACCGGCGGCAGCCTTACCGTCTCTGATCGCACCGATCACGGTCCCGGGACCTCGCAGTGCATCGCCACCGGCGAACACGCCGTCCACATTTGTTTCCAACGTTCTATTATCAACCACAAATGTCGAACGGTTGGTCAATTCAAGATCGATATCATCATCCACGGCCAAGAATCCCAGGTCCGGTTCCTGGCCAACAGCCACGAGTATTGTATCAACATCTATTGTAAACTCCGAGCCGGGAACACTCACCGGCCTGCGCCGACCCGATCCATCCGGTTCACCCAGCTCCGTGCGCTGGCACTCAATGGCTTTCACAATACCCGAGCCGCCATCCGCATGTTCACCATCACCAATAATACTTTTTGGCGCAACCAGATACTGGATGATTATCCCCTCTTGGATGCATTGCTCCAGTTCCTCGTCGTCTGCTGGCATCTCGTTCTTGGTCCTGCGGTATAGAATATATACATTCTCAGCACCCAGTCGTCTTGCGGTTCGTGCAGTGTCCATGGCGGTATTACCGCCGCCTATGACCGCCACGCTTTGACCTGGCGAAATCGTTTTACCCCGAGCACCTAAATTATATTCTCTGAGAAATTCCAGGCCGGAGACCACACCTTCGAGATGTTCGCCGCCGATACCCAATCTAATGTTCTTTTGCGCACCCACCGCGATAAAGATCGCTTTATACCCCTGTGCTTTCAGGTCTGAAATGGTCAGGCCCGGACCGATGGGTGTATTTAATTTCAGCTCAACACCCAGGTCGATGATCGCCTGAACCTCTCGCTGCACCGCGTCGGCCGGCAGCCGGTAATCGGGTATACCCATTCGCAGCATACCACCTGGTACGGACTGGCCCTCGAATATTGTAACCGGGTAACCCAGGAGTGCCAGGTCGTGCGCCGCCGCCAGCCCGGCCGGACCAGAGCCGATTATCGCCACCTTATTTGATGGCTCACGGTTTATGATCAACTTTGGTTTGGAAATAATTGGCCTTGCCGCTTGTTCGGATAGTTCATAATACTTCTCGACCGCGAACCGTTTGAGCTTTCTGATCTCCAGAGGCTCGTCAAAATAACCGCGTGCACATGTGAATTCACATGCATGGTCGCACACCTTACCGCATATATCTGGCATTGGATTCGACCGCTGTATTACCTCCACGGCGCCGTCGATATCGCCATCAGCCAGTTTACCTATATACCCGCGCGCATCCATCAAGATGGGGCAGCTGCTCTGGCAGTTTGGTATGGACTTTGAGATCGCGAATTTTGTTCTGTCGGAGTTGGGCATGGGCCAATAAATAGCATGTTCATTGACCATACCATGGGCGTCGAAGTTCAGGATCTTTACCGGACATGCGGATGAGCATTCTCCGCAGTTATCACATTTGCCCTCGTCCACATATGTGGCGATCTTGTGCACTTGAACGCGAATACCTCTCTCTCCGGTACTGACATCTTCCAGCCTGGCATTACGGATGACCGTGATATTTTCATGGTCATAGATCCGGTCGATCAATTCGGAATATTCATTCATATGTTTGGAATGGTCGGTTTGGTCAAAGAAATTCTTAGTTAAGATAGGAGGTTCGGGTAAGAACGAGGTATGGGCCGAAATAACGCAAACCTTATTGCCAGCCTCTGCAAGCGCCACTGCTTTTCGTAAACCGGAAATTGTAGTGCCCACCAACACATGATCGAATCTATTATTTCCGGTGATCTGATTCTGACCTGGCTGGGTTTCTTCCACTTTTATCTTATTGGGGAGCTCATTTTTTACTTGTAAAGGTCCATTGCCAGCCTCGCCGACCTCCGCACCTCCCTTGCTATCAACTGCTATCTCCTGAACCGGGCTCAGGCTGTACATCGGCGAACTATTTTCCTGCCCAGCACCCCTTACTACACCGCTCCCGATCAGATCATGAATGGCTCGCAATATCTTGTGTGGCGGCACAGCCATTTTTTTGGCGAGCATCTTGACAGAGCTGTTTGAATCCTTGAGTAAAAGCAAGATCTTAGTGCACACGAACTCATCACTGGCGATCTCGCTTAAGAGCCGGTTTTGCTCATGCTCGGTGAACTGCTCGTGATATTTATTACCGTCAGCTGAAAACTGCATTATTTTCTCGGCGATCACCCGCAGTCGTTTGCCTTTTGCAGAGTCAAGCGCTGCCTGGAGATCGATCGCCAAAAACTTATCATTTGCCACGGGCCCGAGTATGTCAAGTTCGGTGACGAACTCTTTAGCCACCCGGGCAAACTTTGCACCCTCTGCAGCACTCAACCATTCCAGCCGCACACGCTCTGGGTTGATATCGGCAAGTTCCAGTAATTTCTTCGTTAATAAAACCTTTTTTTCTGCGAAATAATTTCCCGTTATATAATGACATGTTGGAAACTCGCAGCCGGCAACCATAACACCCGCAGCACCGCGGGAAAACGCATGCAGTATGAACGCCGGGTCCACGCGGCCCGAACACATGACCCGAATGATACGTAGATTTGCCGGATATTGTATCCTGCTCACACCCGCGTTATCCACCGCACCAAGAGCACACCAATGACAGGCAAACACCACCACCTTGTCTTTGCATTCAACTTCACATTCACCTTTACTTTCGGTTTTATTGTTATTTGCCAATGCCATGTCGATCTGTGCCATGATCTGTTCATCCGAATAATGAACGATATTTATTGCTTGTGTCGGGCAGCTGGCGGCACATGTGCCGCACCCCTTGCAGATAGCCTTGATCACCTCGGGCTTATTATTGATAATATTATCAATATCAATATCAAAAGCAATATCAATTAACTCAACTGCCCCAAATGCACAGACCTCGGTGCAAATACCGCAGCCGATACACAGGTCGGAATTGATGTCGGCAACAATACCCTCGGTTTCCACATAACCTTTGTTCATCGGTATGGCTGCGCGCATTGCCGCACCCATGCTCTCTTCCAGGCATTCTCGTACACTCTTGGGCGACCGTGCAGCACCGCAGATGTAAATACCATCGGATGCAAAATCCAACGGGCGCAGTTTCACATGTGCCTCGATAAAGAACCCGTCATGGTTGGTGGACACCTTAAGCAATCCTTTGAGCTGCTCGGTTGTGGAATTACCCTTGAAACCTGTTGCCAATACAACCATGTCCACTTCGACCTTGACTTCTTCTCCCATCAAAATATCATAGCTTTGTACTGTCAATTGCCGGTTGTTTTCGACTGTCCCCTTTGGTTGAACCACCGGTGGTGCCGAGTCAGGATACCTGAATGAGGCGGCAATCTGCCCCATGGAATCGTAATGATACTGTACATCCATACCGGTAATTGTAAGGTCGCGGTAGAACAAATATACATTAATCTCCTCGTTCAATTCTTTTACGATCTTCATATTCTTGATCGATGACAGGCAGCCAATATTACAACAACCGCACTCGGTATCCCTGGAGTTCACGCAATTGATGAATGCAACATTTTTCATCTTTGCCAATCTTGGATCGTTATTCTTCAAAAGCTCTTCAAATTGAAGCTGTGTCAACACGTTGGAATATTTTCCATAACCGAACATGCCCAACCGTTCGATCTCTTCCATGCCGGTGGCAACAATGATCGTTGACACCACACACTCGAAAATATCTTCTTCGAGATGTGGTTTATTTTCATTATATCTACCGACCAGCTTAATATTGAAATTTCCGATATATCCCTTGATATCAGCAACCTCGGTGTCCAAAAAGATCGTGATATTTTCATGTTGTTCTGCCCGGTCCAGCTTGGTCGATAAAAATTCACGGGCGACCATATCCGATGGCGCTAACTTGTGCAGCCGGTTCAACAACCCGCCCAATGAACCGGTTCGCTCCACCAAAAATATCTTGAAACCAAGGTCAGCAAGTGTAAGTGCCGCGGTTATACCTGCTATACCGCCGCCAATGACCAAACACTCTTTACCAACCGGTATTTGTATCTCCTCACCTGGCTCAAGGTATCGTGCCTTTGCCACACCCATCTGCACCAGGTCCCTGGCGACCTCGGTGGCCAGCTTCGGATCATCCTGATGCACCCATGAGCTTTGTTCACGTATACTGACGAATTCCAGTAGAAATGGGTTCAACCCCGCTTCTTTCACGGTTGTTTTAAAGGTGGGTTCATGCGTGCGCGGGGTACAGCAGGCCACAACCACACGGTTGAGATCATGTTCGGAAATATACTCCTTGATCTTGGTTAGGTAATCCACCGAACATATCCATTTGCCTTCCTCGGCGAATACGACGCCGTTCATGGTTCGGGCGAACTTCACCAATTCTGGTACATCTACAACACCCGCAATATTGGTGCCGCAATCGCAAATAAAGACACCGATCCGCATTTCTTCCCGATCATTCTTATATTTATGTTTATCTTTATCGTTAGTCTTATCGTTAGGTTTATCGTTAGGCTTATCTTTATCCTGAACATCATGGCCGTTATCCATTGTGTATAGCCCCATTTATTTTTTTCTGGTTTTCAAATACCTCAGAAACAGCTTTAATACTTGCCGCAATTGCCTGGGTCACCGCCTCCGAGATATCTGCAGGACCAAGTGCGCCGCCGCAGAGAAATACACCGGGTTCATTGGATCGTAAAGGCGCCTCTAAATGGTCTTGCTCCTTGAAAAAGCCAGTTATCGGATCAAGTTCGATCTTTAGTACCTTTGATAATCGTTTATTCTTTGCACTCGGATACACGGGCACAGATAGAACTAACAGTTCAACCTCAGAAACTTCGATCTTGCCGGTATCCAGATCTTCGTAGGTTACATGCAGGTTTTTTGACTTGGGATCCTCGTATACCTCGGCAAGCTTGCCTTTTACGTGTTTTACCCCGTTATCTTTTGCACGCATGTAAAATTTGTAAAAATCCTTACCATACGTTTTCATGTCCTTGTAGAGAATGATCGTTTCCATATCTTTGTCATGTTCTTTGGTGATTATTGCCTGTTTATTGGCGATCATGCAGCATACTTTTGAGCAATACGGCACACCCAGTTTGGTATCACGACCCACACACTGTACCCATAGGACCGACCTTGGGATCTTTGCATCCGACGGCCGAACTATTACACCTTGTGTAGGTCCACCTGCATTGGTCAATCGTTCATATTCCAAATGTGTAATGACATTCTCGTAGATGCCAAAACCAAAATAACCCATGGGCAGCTCCAACGTTTCCAAACCTGAAGCGACAATGATGCTGTTTACCTCGATGTCCATTAACTCATCTTTACCCCAGAGCAAGATCGCATCCGCACCTTCCTTGCGGCACTCCACAACACATTTGGCGATCTGGCATTCACGGCACTGGATGCAGTCCACATCACAACCGCCAATACATGCGCCCTCGCCGTATTTCTTGCCATATCGGCATTCCGGCGAGATATAATATACATTTGGCACCGCCTGTGGAAATGGTATCGAGATCAATTTACGAGTCCCCCCGATCCTTCCATCCAGCTCATCGGGCACCGTAACTGGACACACATCAATACATTTACCACAGCCTTTACATTTTTCCTCGTCCACGAACTTGGACCTTTTCAACAATCTGATCTTGAACTTGACATTCTCTCTATTTACCCTGCGAATTTCCGTGTTGGTCAGAAGTATGATATTAGGATTTCTTTGAACATCGTACATTTTAGGCGCTTCTATACAGATCGAGCAATCATTGGTTGGAAATGTTTTGTTAAGTCTAGCCATTAACCCACCGATCGTGGGGGTTGACTCCACTAGATACACTTTAATTCCAAACTCTGCAAGGTTCAACGCGGCTTCCATACCTGCAATGCCGCCGCCCAGGATCAGCACGGCATTTGCATCTGCGTCTGTATTTTCACCTGCATCTGCATGAGCAGGTCTTGGCTCTAGATTCGTATTAATAGACTTATTGTCCACACCATCGATGTTACCAGGCATTGCATTACACCAATTACATTAATTATACCAATTACACCATATAATAGAATGATGGTCAGAAGTTATAGTATAAAAGTATTTAAAAAAATTGTTATCGAGTTCGATAAAAGCAGATCATGATGGAATAATGGCTAAAGTAGGTGGTTTACCAGTCCGCTAGTCCGTTAGTCTATCGGTCTGTTGGTTTGCCAGTTGACTAGCCGACCAGCTGACTAGCTGACCAGTCGACCATCCGACCAGTTGACTAGTCGACAATCCTGTCAATTTCAACTAATAAAGTACTGCTAGAAACTTTGGCATCAAATTATAAATGATTATAATGCCGGTGTGATCTTAAATAGCTTATCTTTGTATTCAATAGTAAATATCGATGTGTTATGGTCCATGCCGCGCAGCTTTACGCAGCGTATACGACGGAATATATCTATGTCACCCACTCGCTCCAATGTAAGGTGTATGATGCCATCAGCCAAAAAGTCCTCATCACGCAGAATGTTCGGGTCAGCTGAAACCTCGTTGATTATTAAAGTTGTTAGGTTCAACTTACGCAGCCATTCGAAGAATTGGAATAATTTCGTACGTTTTTCATCCATTAATGAAAGTATCTCTAGAACAGGTAAAGAATCGATCACTAAAATATTGAATTGATATTTATTATGTAAAAGTTCCAGGTGTTTTTTTATTATATTGAACCAGTTTTTCCCCTTGTAATCACTCGCAACGCTGCGAATGCGTGATAGGTCGACTATTTTTAATCCATCACCGAGATCTTTATCCAGGCCCATCCTGGACATCTGAAAGATCAGGCTTTTTTTGGATTGCTCGAATGACAGGTACAGGCCACGCGCGTTTTGGGCCATTACGTTGTTATAAAGAAAATAATACGACAGCGACGATTTCATAGTCCCTGGTGTTCCGGCGATTAAAATTATATGCCCTTCAGGAATGCCGCCGCCCAGTTCTTTATCGAACCCCTTTATATGGGTCTTGAACAATTTTGTCATGATATCACTATTATATGATAGATCATTAACATTTGATATGAGTTTTTTATATTTCTATTTAACCATGATAATTCAAAGATGATTCGAAAATTTTAATAGTTAAAACCTTATTATTATTTAAGAGATGATATCTGAACAGACCAAATTAAATGAAAAAGAGTTGTTGAAATAATGTTAATAAACTTTTTTCGAAGACTTCGATCTTCAAAATTGATAGGCCGACTTGTACTTTTATTAATTGTAATATTGTTCATACCAATTCCCTTAAGTTTTGGCCAACCCGATGGCTCCGAAAACGTTGAACCGGTGGCCAATATAAAACTTGACCAAAGTAGACATTCAAGTTCCAATTCGGTGATGGTTCTCGAGCCTGTCTATTTTTCAGGTGAGGATTCGTATGATCCAAACCCCGGCGATGAGTTGACCTACTTTTGGGATCTTGGAAATGGTAAAACTTCACATGATATCTCACCAAATACCATTTATAACATCGTGGGTGAATATATAGTAACATTAAGTGTGCATGACGGCTCACTCTCGGACGTTAGCAACCTGACGATCTTTATGATCTCAGAGGGTGGTCATCATCCAGTTGCTAATATTCTACCCAAGTCAGATAAAGATGCTCAAGGAGATCACTATGCAAATGTTTCAGAACCAATCTCGTTCTTGGCAACCGATTCATATGACCCCGACGGGTTTCAATTGAACTATGAATGGAATTTTGGAGATGGCAAAAAGAGTTTTGGAGAGATCGTGATACACGAGTTCGAAACTGATGGTTCATTCAATGTAACTTTGATCGTAACCGATGAAGAATTACTCGAAGATTCGGACTCGATCATTTTTAAGATTCAACCTACAGGATCAGGAACATCAAAGAATAACGGTGATGATACGCCCGATGAATCTATAAGGTCCAATATTCTACTTTTTGGGATCGTTATCGTGTTAATAATCACGTTATTGACCATTTGGCTTGTACTTGGTTATTTGCGCAAACGTGCCCGAAAGCAAGAAAAAAGAACGGTGCCGGCTGCTACAGCTAAAGCTGCACATATACATGTACATACAGCTCAAGTAAAACCAGCGCGATCTCGGTCTCGATCTGCAGTCGAATCGCAAGTAGTTCCAGTTACCCAACCAGTTACCAAAACAACAAAATCAAAACGTGCAGCTGAAGGTTTAAAAAAGGATTATTTACGTAAAAGGTTGCATGATGAATACAAAAAAGTCGATGATGATATGAAAAAAGAATTTGAAGATCTGGGAATTGAACTATAATCTTTTTTTAGAAATTACAATGATTTGTTAAAATAGTAGTGTACAACCTCGAAGTAATTAGAATTATAAGGCCGATTTATACATTTACAAGTTAAGTTTAAATATTATTACCTTATTTATATATTGTTGAGAATATCAATAAATATAATTATTCTGGAATAAAGATTAAAATTACTTAGGATTTAAATCCTAGGGGATGATATAAAAACAGAATGAAAAAACAGAAATCATTCAACCTCCATGAGGGGTTAACTGACCGAGTGAAACTTGGTCGGGTGGGTTTGGGCGGCTTCAATTTAAATACCGTTTTGATATATCTTCGTTTTTTTTTAATAAATCTAATAACTTTTATTTTTTAGCATTTTATTATTCCAGTTACAAAATTTTTAACTCTATATAATTTTTAAAGTTTCTGTAAAAAAGCACCTATGCACAAAATATTTAAATACGCAAAACAGTCACAATCGTCATCGTAGCAACGAAGAATACAAACTTAAAAATAGCAATTTACATTAATTGGTTTTCCTTTCATTATACCGGTTAAAAACGAGCATGAATAACTATATTGATACTCGGGGTAAAACTAATTTTTAATTAGTATACTGGAGGTTTCTACAAGTGACAAATTCGAATACGTTGGTCATTGGCTGTGGCATTGCAGGGATCACATCCGCTCTTGAACTGGCAAAGATGGGATACAAAGTATACATGGTAGAAAAAAATACCAATATTGGTGGTAAGGTTGCTTCATTTTGTTGTAAAGCGTCTAGCCAGTGTAATAAATGCTCTGTATGTTTGATCACCGATAGAATGGTAGAGGTGAGGGATCATACAAATATACAAATTATGACAGATTCAGAGGTAATCGCCATAGAGGGTAAAGGCGGGGATTTTACTGTAAAAGTAAATGGTAATGTAAATGGCAATGATCCTGAGGAGAGTTCCAAAAAAGACAATATAAAAAGTTTGTCAGTTGGTACAATTATAGTTGCTATTGGAATTGATGTATTTGAACCAAGATTAGCACCACAATATGGCTATGGAAAATACAAAAATGTTATGACCGCTCTTGAGCTGGAGAAGTTCATATATAAACACGATTCAATCAATAGACCCTCGGACGGTGCGCAGCTAAAACGGATCGCATTCATTCAATGTGTTGGTTCGAGAAATATTCATTTTAATAAATATTGCTCGAAAGTATGCTGCATGTACGCTACTAAACTCTCGGAATGGATACACGATCGTATTCCTGATGCGGATGTCACGATATTCTACATGGATTTTCAAACATTTGGAAAAGGTTTTATGGAACTTTATGATAGATATACAAATGAAGACTGGATCACTTTTATTAGGAGCAAGCCAGCAGAGGTTTATCAAATTGAAGATGATCTATATGTAAGATATGAGGATACTATTAAAGGCGAGATCGTTGAAGATACATTTGACATCGTCGTTCTTTCAACAGGCATTACTCCAAAAAAGGATCATAAATCCATCGCAAGGCTCTTTGGACTTGAACTAGATGTTGATGGCTTTTTTTCATGTCAATCCTCATTGGAGACTGCAAGAACCAATATCAATGGTGTTTTTTTGGCAGGTGGCTGTCAATCGCCAAAGGATATAAGTGAAACCATTTCTCAAGCATCACTAGCGGCTGCGGATGCGGCTTTGTTTTTGGAGAGGGCTAAATGAATAAAAACGGTCAGGACGACAATAGAACTTCCAAAATATTTAACCCTGATGTTTTGGTACTGGGTGGTGGTTTGGCGGGTCTACAAACAGCCATCGATCTAGCGAATCCTGGAAGCCATGTTACAATTATTGAACGAACCTCCAATCTTGGCGGACATGTAAATCAACTGTTCAGTCTTTATAATAGTGCCATAGATCCAAGAACCTTGATCTCGGAAAAACTCAAAGACCTGGAGAAAAATAATGATATCGAAGTGATAACCAATGCTGAACTTGTAAAATTGGATGGTTTTGCCGGTGATTTCACTGCTACGATCAAAGTTCGTTCGGATAATGAGAACATTATGAAATGTATTGGGATAGGAGCCGTAATTGTAGCCACGGGATATAAAACTAGTTTTTCTAATGTGGATTATGGCATACAAGCTTCCGAAAATATTATTACCTTACTGCAACTGGAAGATATGTTAATAAATAATAATTTTGCCAGTATCCCTCAGGAGCAGAATATCTGTTTTTATTTGACCCAAGATGCAACTAAGATCTCTTGTGGTTCGGTTTTAAATGATGCTATTTTTTTAAAGCATCAATTTGGATCTAATGTGTTCGTTTTTTTCAATGACATGAAGGTCTATGATGATGGATTAGAAGAACTATATCTAAAAGCTCAAGATAACGGAGTTAGGTTCATTAGATGTTTAGATACCAATTTGGAATTCATAAAAGAGAAAGGGACGGCCATAATTCGGGTCAAAGACCAGTCTTTTAAAGACATAGGATCTATTTCCAATCTGGAAATTCCATATTCAATGCTAATTATCCCTGAAAAGATCATGCCAACAGATAGTTACAATGATCTTAGGTCCATACTTCAAATAGGTTTGGGGCCGGATAATTTTTTCCAGGTAGATAACGTGAACCTGACATCAGTGGAATCAAATCGAAGAGGCATATTTACTGTTGGCGGTTGCAGAGGGATCAGAGATATATCAGGGACCATTATGGATGCTCGGAACGCCGTATTAAAAACACTTTCATTATTAATATCATCAAGTGATCAGAAAGATCACAACCAAAAAGCGAAGATCGACCCAGACAAATGCACACTTTGCCTAACCTGTATTCGAACATGCCCGCATGTAGCTATCTGTATTGAACCCCAAAATAGAACTGCTAAGGTTGTTGACATTGCCTGCTATGGATGCGGTATTTGTACTGGGGAATGTCCCACAAAAGCAATTGAATTGCAGGGGTATTCAGACGAACAAATATCTAAAGAAATAGGAGAATTAGTATGAAATTCCAACCACAAATAATAACCTTTTACTGCGATCACTCCCTTCAGGATCACATATTCGAAGAAATGGTTGATGGAAATGTAAAGTCACAGTTACCTGGTTTAAAATTTATTCGGGTACCTTGCTCGGGAAAAATTGAGTCTCATCATATACTCAGGGCATTTGAACAAGGTGTTGATGGCGTTTGTGTATTTGCATGTCACAGCGGGTGTTGCCATTTTTTAACGGGTAACATCAGATTAAAAAAGAGGGTTGAATATGTCAAAAGCTTGTTGGAACATATCGGCCTGGAAGCTGACAGACTTTTTTTGATCAATATTGCCTCGGTTGAAGGCGAACGTTTTAGTGAAATAACTAAGAAATTAATAACAACAATTGGAGATCTAGGGCCTAATCCACTTAAGTTAAAGGTGCGTGATAACTGATGATAATTGCTCAGCAGAAATCTTTGGAAGAGATCAGTAATATGATCGCAGATCATGATAAAGTTTTATTAGTGGGCTGTGACACCTGTGTAGCCATCTGCCATGCCGGCGGTGAAAAAGAGGTTGGAATTCTCGCACCTGCACTGAGAATGAAAGCTAAACTGGATGGAAAGGAAATAAGCATTGAAGAGGCCAGTATTGAAAGACAATGCGAAAAAGAATTTGTTGAGGCTCTTGCTGATAAAATTGAACGAAATGATGTGGTGCTTTCACTTGCCTGCGGAGTAGGGCCGCAGACCATTGCGGAAGTATTCCCTGAAAAAATAGTATTACCCGGAGCAAACACAACTTTTCTGGGTCTCCCCGTAGAACAGGGTGTATGGGAGGAACGCTGCGGTGGATGCGGAAATTGTATATTGGATAAAACAGGTGGAATTTGTCCCATTGTTAGATGTTCAAAAAGTATGCTGAACGGGCCCTGCGGTGGTTCCGATAACGGCAAGTGCGAGGTAAATAAAGAGATCGACTGCGGCTGGCAGCTCATTTATGATAGGTTAATAGCTTTGGATAGATTAGATATATTAGATGAAATAACCCCGCCAAAGGATTGGAATACTGCACGCCACGGCGGGCCGCGAAAGATGGTGAGAGAAGATCTGATGCTTGAGGCCGATGAAGATGATGAACCGGAGGGTGGGAAATGAAGGCGGGCAGCAATCTGGAAAAAGTACTTATGGCTGGAAAATTTGCTGTCACCGGTGAGGTGGGGCCACCCAAAAGTGTTGACATTGAGATTGTGAAAAAAAAGGCACAATATATGTTGGGTAATGTTGATGCAGTAAACCTAACTGATAATCAAACTGCAATTGTAAGGCTTTCCAGTATAGCCGCAGGCAAGATCATGCTTGAACTTGATCTGGAGCCGGTCATTCAGATGGTGGTACGTGACAGAAACAGAATAGCGATCCAGAGCGATATTTTAGGTGCAGCCGCCTTGGGCATAAAAAATATATTATGTCTATCAGGCGATCACCAGTGCTTCGGCAACCACCCAACTTCAAAGAATGTGTATGATATCGATTCAATACAGTTCATCCAGGCACTAAAAAACATGCGTGATGAGAAGAAGTTCATCAATGGTGACGAGATCAAGGTTGAGCCAAGAATGTTCATTGGTGCTGCTGCAAACCCATTCGCCACCCCCTTCGATTACAGGGTCAAGCGTCTTTCTAAAAAGATCAAAGCAGGTGTGGATTTCATTCAAACACAGTGCATCTATGACATGGAAAGATTTGAAAAATGGATGGCTGAGGCAAGAAAACTTGGATTGCCCGAACAAGTGTATATCTTAGGCGGAGTTACTCCTCTCAAATCAGCAAGAGCTGCAAAATTCATTAATAATAATGTTTCCGGAATAACTATCCCTAAGGAGATAATAGACCGTTTATCAAAGTACGATGACCCTGATGAACAGAAAGCCGAGGGTATCAACCAAGCCGTTGAAACCATAGAACATCTACAGTCTATCGAGGGTATTTCCGGCGTCCATATTATGGCCATTGCATGGGAGAGCAAGGTACCGGAAATTGTTGAGCGTGCCGGGCTATTGCCGAGACCCGAGATTTGAAGATTTATTGCTTAGGTTAAATCCGAAATATGAAATACGAATCTCTAAACAAATCAGAAATGAGAATATCCCAAACTTGTTTTTCCTGCTGATGTTTGGAATTTAGGATTTGTTTAGGGTTTAGAACTTCGGATTTAGAATTTGTTTTCCATCACTAATAAAGACGAATTCAACTGGTTGCGTTGAAATTCCAACAGACGTTATAAAAAAAAAAAATAATGATGACGGAGTGGAGGCTCAAATTTAAATGCCATCATTATCGGTATCTTTATCATTTGGATCGGTAGAACCCCTCTCATTACCATCTGCTAAGTGGTCATTATCACTGTCCCAATCATATTGATCTGTTTTACTATCAGGTTCATCTTCGTCCGGAATAAAGTCACCATCAGAATCGTCACGTTCTTCCGGCCGTGGCCCGGGAGGATCATCAGGGTTTGGGTCGTCGGGGCCGGGGCTGTCGGGGTCGGGTGGCGGGTCAGGATCGGGATCTGGGCCAGGTGGGCCAGGGTTATCTCCGGGGCCTTCAGGTGGGCTGTATTTTGATTCAACACCACCAGGGGTGGTTCCGCCCATGGCGAGACCCACAAAACACCAAACGATCAATAATACTATACCAAATAATGCAGAAAAAAGCATCATTAAATTCGTATTCGCCCTTTCTTTCAAATCAATTCACCTTCATTTTTTTTCATGTAATTAATATGTGCTCTTTCGGGTATATAAACTTTATAAGACAATTATCGAATAAAAGGGCTATTTTTTTATTGAGATATTGTGTGTAGGCATATAATATATTGACATTTAATTAATAATCGGCATCACTTTTTATTGTTTCATACATCTAATATATAAACTTTATCAGACATTCATCGAACATACTGGCTGTTGGATTGGAGATTGGAGACTAGAACAATTTGCCAAATCAAATTATTCAGCATTGGAAAACTCTTCGACTTTTCCAAAGTTGTAAAAGTTAAAAGTTTTTCTTAATTTTTCAATTTCTATCCGCCACGCCACTCCCCATTATTAACCACGAATTAACACGAATATACACGAATGTTTTCATATCATTCGTGTCGATTCGTGTGTATTCGTGGTTAAAAACCCTCAAATCAATCCGTGTAAATCCGCATAATCCGTGTCATCTGTGTTCTATTCCAAAAATACAACTTTCCCATAATTTTCATATTTCAAACAAACTTTTATTTACATTCAAATTATTCATGGATATGTTTATCAGGGTCAGGTGAGGCAAACTTGGACGAGACTGACAAGAAAATCAAGGAACTTGAAGCCGAATTAGAGAGTTATATTAAAAAAGAAATGGAAGATTTGTTAGAATCAAAGACACTTAGTAAAAAATATGTTCTAAAGGAATTATTTAAAAGCAGTATGAAATGGATATCAGGTAAACTTCCAATTGATTTATATGAAATATTTGAGGAGCGGAAAAAACAATATGAAGAAAAAATGCAAAAGATTGTGAACACTATTTATTTAAAAAATATAGAGAAAATGCAAAGAAAGATCGATAAAAAAACAGGTAGAATTTATAAAAAAACTAAAAAAATTGATAAAAAAACTGATGAAATTTTAGAAAGAGTTAAGAAAATTCCAATAAAGGGTGAAGGTGAACAATATTCGGTGTCAAAATCGAAGCCCCTCATCTTCATCCCCCACCCGTACCCCGAGGCCCCCAACTTCACCGGCCGTGTGGCCGAAAAACAGATGCTCACCGACTGGCTGCTGCATGATCCCGAGCACCCATTACTGTCAATGGTCGCCATCGGCGGCATGGGGAAGAGCGCGCTGGCGTGGCGGTGGCTGCAGGAAGAGGTGTTGGGGAAAGATAATCAGCTAGATGGGGTGGTGTGGTGGAGCTTTTACGAGTCAAAGGCCGATTTCAGGGCCTTCCTGAACGAATTGGGAGACGGGGTATTCAAGGAAGACAGAGAGCACTACAAATCCCTAGCTGAGAGAGAGAAGCTGGATTATACTTTCAATTACTTCTCAAACAACAACTATTTGCTGATTTTTGACGGATTTGAGAGGACTTTGCGAGCATATATGGGTATATCCGCTTGCTATATTGGTGATGATTGCAAACTAGAAGATAGAGAAAGACACAGACAATGCGTTGATTCGAATCTTGCATGGTTTCTACGAGCATTAACTGCGATCAACTGCAATTCTAAAACACTACTTACCACCCGTTTGCATCCTTTGGATTTAGAAAGTTTTTTAGGAGTTAAAAAAGTAGTACTTGAAAAAATGAATCCCATGGATGCTGTAGATTTTTTCCAAGCACAAGGTGTAAATGGTACAAGAGCAGAGATAGAAACAGCTTGTGAAAAGTATAATTTTTTACCTCTTTGCCTGCGATTGTTATCAGGGATGATTATCACACATCCAAAATATCGAAAAGACAAGGATATAAAATTAGCAGAGAATATTCCTGATTTGGATTTAACTAAAGTCGATGATAACTTGCAAGACGCTATTAAATTTCAACACATTCTTCAATATTCATATGATGAATTAATGCCAGAAAATCAACAATTGATGTCAAATATTGCAGCATTCAGATCTCCCATGGAATTTACGACTCTACGAGAAATACTTGCCCAAGATATCAATGTCAATGAATTTAGAGAGAAATTAGAGTGTTTTAAAAAACGGGGACTACTCCAATTTAATGAAAGAACCGATAGTTATGATTTACACCCTGTTGTGGGAAGATATTGCTATGCTCGATTAATTGAACCTAAAAAAATACATGGAATAATTACGAAATACTTAGAGGAAAAGGTAAACAAACAATTTGGACTTCGCATTCCCTTTAAATATCAGATACTTATGGACCCAGGACCTATGAAGATAGAAAAAATAGAAGATTTACAGCCAGTAATCGAATTATACTATCATTCTATTGGTTCAGAAAAGTATGAGGAGGCTTTCCTAATTCTTTATGATAGACTCCAGTCACCTCTTTATTATGGCTTCGGTGCTTTTCATGAATTTTCCGAACTGCTGTTGGCATTTTTCGTTGATGGAATTGATAATCCACCTGATTTATGTGATGAGTATGTAAGTTGGATTCTCAATTCTCTTGCAAACTCTTTCTCTCATTCTGGTCAGCCCCAGAAAGCATTACCTGTTTTCAAGCAAGCTATTAGAATTGCCGAAATAGTAAGAAAATGGGGAGATGTTGCAATTGGTTTAGGTAATCTTGCAAAAATGGCACAGGTTCCCATTGGAAATCTAGAATCCGCTGAATCTAATTTACAGAAAAGAATTGTGATTGCAGGTAAAAATAACGACGAAATAAGCGTGGCTATGGCTAATTTAGAACTTGGAAGAATTTCTGCATACTTGGGGCGATTTGATGAATCTATAAAAAAAATTTCAAAAGCACAAGTAGTACTTGATTCCTATGGTCCATTAAAAACAAATTCTGTTTCCCTTATTAGGGCTTATAAGTCAAATTATGCTCTCCTAATGAACAATCCCCGGGACGGATTACGGTTCGCCCAGGAAGCCCTAGTTCACGCAAAAGAATGGGAGAAAGAATTTGCTAAACAAAATATTCTACAAGCTGGTGTGGCTAATTTAATACAATGTAATTTGCTCATCGGAGCCTCCTATATTGCAATGAAAGATGCTGCGAAAGTAGAAGCACCACTTCAGTTTGCCATCACCAAATGCCGCAAAATCAACATGGTCGACTACGAAGCCCCAATCCTACTCGAATTGGCAAAACTCCGTCACCTCCAGCAAAAAGACGACGAAAGTCTGAATTTGGCCACCGAAGCCCTCGAGATCGCCAACCGCTGCGGCTACATCCTCCAGCAAGCCGACATCGAACAATTCCTCGGCGAGTATTACAAGGATCAAGGTGATATGAAGAAAGCCAGGAAATATTTTGAAGACTGCATCGAGCACTGCACCCACTGCTGGAAGTACAACGAAAAGACCAAAGATTTCGATTATGTCAAGAAGGACGAGAAGTGGTGGTACAAGCCGAGATATGAGATGGCAGTGAGGTTGTTGGAGGAATTACAATGACTAAGAAGAACCAAACCAAATCATTTTCATTACCTTCAGATGAAAAAATCCTTAATGCAGTAAATCTCAAGGAATTGACAATTTATTATCAAAAATTACTTGAGATTGATACTCTTCCAAAAGGAAAAACAAAACAAAAATTATTAAAAAAAAGAGGGAAGAAAATTGAGAAAATTATTGCGCGGATTATCGAAATATATAATTGGAAAAATGTCGAATTAAATCATATAAAAGATGGTGTCGAAGTAGACATAATGGGTGATTATGGAAGAGATTTCTTTATCATGGAGTCAAAATGGTGGAAAGAACCAATTCAAAGCGGTGTACCGTTACGATTATCCGGAATGATACCGTTATATCCAGAAGCAAAAGGAATGGTTATTTCTCAAAAAGGATTAACTGATAACGCATTAACAGTTATTTCGACATTAATGGTACAAAATCGAATAATAATATCTTTAGATAGAAATGATATCGAGGCAATCTTGAATGAAAAAATCAATTTTAATTATCTTATAGATAAAAGACAATCTTTTGCAAGAAGAGAAAGAGCGCCGAATAAACCGGCAATATCTAAAGTAATTGAACAATTCGGGAAAGAAGGAGAATTTAATAAATATCCTATTCCTGGGATTAAGAAATCTCACATCTTCATCCCTCACCCGTACCCAATCCAGGAGAAGTTCACTGGCAGAATTGCAATGCGAACGAAATTGACAAAATGGCTAACTTTAGATAAACATCCCGTTTTTATTATTCGTGCAATAGGAGGGATGGGTAAAAGCGCTCTATCTTGGATTTGGTTCAAACACGATGTATTTGGAGAATCCTTACCTGGATTTGAGGAAGAAACTGCAGAATCTGAATGTTGCCGATTGGACGAAGATCGCAAACCTGTTGGTGCAATATGGTGGTCGTTTTATGAAGAAAAAGCAAATTTTACACTGTTCCTTCAAAATACCGGTAAGAAAATTTTCGCAAATGATAAGGATTATAACGAATTAAGCGATCGGGATAAATTAGATAGAATTTACGATTTCTTCCACTCCAATCCATTTCTTATAATCTTCGATGGAATCGAACGTGCTCTTCGGTCGTATAAAGAATTTTCTCCTTCATATAAAAAACAAAAATCAACGATAGAAAGAAGGGACCGGGAGTGTATAGATCCAAACCTTGAAAAGTTCTTAGAACGCATGGCCGCGGAAGGAGGGCTCTCTAAGTTACTGATGACTACGAGAGTGACTCCGTTGATCCTGGACGGATTGGGTGGCGTGAAAGAGGAAGTTTTGGAAAGAATGGAAAAAGAAGAAGCTGTAAATTTCTTCAGAAAATATGATGTAAAAAACATCCGATCTGAAATTGAAGGACTGTGCAAAGGGGTCAATTACATACCACTATGTTTGCGCATATTGGCTGGGGCCTTATCAACGAATCCAAAATATAATATAGACGTTACAAAACTGAGTGAAGACGTTGATCTTGCGAAAATTGCAAAGCAAAAGCACGATAAGAACAAAATTAACCACATCCTCGAATTTTCAGAGAGATTTATCTCAGAAAAGAATGAACAACTAAAAGACTTAATGTGTTTGATCTCAGCGTTTAGAACGAAGGTACCATATAACGCGCTAAAGGTCGTAACAGAGGATGAAGAACTAGAAGATCTTTCTGAAAATTTGAATGGGCTTATAGATAGGGGTCTGTTATTCTATGACCCTATATTAGTCAGTTATGAGATGCATCCGGAAGTGAAAGATTATTATTACGACATTATTGAAAATAAAGTCGAAATCCATCAGAAATTACGAAAATATTTTGCGAGCGTGCCTGAGCCTGAGAAAATAGAGACTATTGACGATTTAGAGCCAGTGATAGAGTTATACCACCATACAGTTAAGGCGGGTATGCACAAAGAGGCACTGATATTATTTTATGACAAATTGCATGATCATTTTCATTATAAATTTGGTGCGTATTTACTTACGATAGAACTTTTAACTGAATATGTAGAACAATTCGAGTATATTGAAGATATAAAATATTCGGAATTATTTGAAGATCTTACTAGAGCGTTCTCAATTATTGGGAAATTAAGGGACTCATTAAAATGGTCTCTTAGGGCTATTGATATCTGTGAGAAATCAAAAGATAAACAAAGACTTGCTGAAATTCTTATTTATCTTGCTTGGTCTCAGATTGCACTTGGAGATTTTGAGCAGGCTCTTAACTCTCTTGACAGAAGTTACAATATGAGTCAAAAATCTGGGATGAGGTATTTCTCTGGTTTAGCCCTTCAAGATAAAGCGCGCATCTTGATGTATAAAGGGATGACAAAAAAAGTAATAGATTTATTCAAACAAGCATCGGATATATTTAATAAAATTACTAAAAATCCTAATAAAGACTATCGAAAGGGAAGAATTGAATGGGAACCGGATAAGGTTGAAAGATATGCACAAAGAAGACTTTTTTTCGAAAACTTAAGAATGGCTGAATTAGCACTTAACCTGGGAAATAAGGAAAAAGCTCTTGAAAATGGAAAAATGGCATTTGAAAAAATGAAAAACATGGAATTGTTTCAAAGAGATGAAGTACGAATGAATTGGATTATTGGATCTTCCCATATTACCTATGCAATAAAATGCTCAAGTAATGAATCGAGAAGTCATGTAAAAGAAGCAGAAAAATATCTTGAAACTGGGTATAAATATATTATTAAAAAAAATAGCGAATCAAAAGAACGAATATGTAAAGGTGCTTTGAGAGACTGTCGAAGTATCAATTTGGTTGAACTTGAAGCTGCTATATTACTTGAAACTGCAAAACTCCGCCACCTCCAGGCCAGATCTCCTGACTCTCGACCTGCGACTCGTGACTCTCGGCTTAAAGAATCATTTACGTTAGTTTCTGAGGCCTTCGAAATCGCCAACCGATGCGGCTATGTCCTCCAACAAGCCGATATCCATCTATTCCTCGCCCACTACTACAAAGATCTTGACCACCTCGCCAAAGCCAAAGAGCACGCCGAATTCGCCAAGCTGCGGTCACACCAAATGATCGATGTGGAGACGGGGGATTATATTACGAAACTAGAGGAAACGGAATATAAGTACAAGCCGTGTTATGATAAGGCGGTGAAGTTGTTGAAAGAGTTGGAGGAGAAGTAATGAAAGTAATGATCAGTAGTACAGTCAAAGATCTCGTAGACCTCAGAGATCGCCTATACGATTATCTCAAAGAAAAGGGGCACGAACCCTGGATCAGCGGAAAACCTGGCTTTCCGACTCATCTTGATAATGATGCTATGACGTGTTGTGTGAAAGCAGCAGAAAGTTCTGATTATTTCATCCTGATTTTAGACCGGCATTCTGGTCTAACTTATAAAAAGACTGGAACAAGTATAACTGAAGCGGAATTCAATGCGGCATCCAATAGCAATAAACCAAGATCAATTTTTGTAAGAGAACCTGTAGATTCTCAATGTAAAATATTCCGTCAAATGTCTGAAGACCAACGTAAGGACATCAAATGGGATTGCGACCACGGAGTCTATGACTTCTATGATCGTCTTCAACATCTTGAGAATGTACCATGGCGGCATCTATTCTCTGACTATAATAATATTATTGAAAACCTTAAGGCTGATTTTCAGAAATTTGAAAGACGAAAGATATTGTTGGATAAATCCTTCACCCCTCACCCTTACCATGAAGACCCACATTTTACTGGACGTACGACAGAAAGAAAAATGCTCAACGACTGGCTTATCAGAGATAAAGACAAACCTCTATTATCCCTTGTTGGGATTGGAGGGATGGGGAAGAGCGCCTTGGCCTGGAGATGGTTACAGGAGGAAATTATAGACAAGGGAATGGAATTTGATGGAATCGTATGGTGGAGTTTTTATGAGAAGGAGATGACATTCTCAAGTTTCATTCGCAGTTTTATAATTCATAAATGGGGTGAAAAAAGCCCTTTACTCCAAATGGCTACTAGTGAACAGATCAACAAGGTGTTCGAGGAATTTCAAAAAAACAACTATCTTATTATTCTGGATGGAGTTGAAAGAATACTCAAGGCCTATTTCGGACTTGGCTCACCATACCAGAAGGATGATGATAAAACCCTCAGTTCAGACAAGGATTTTCGGGCCTGTATCGACCCGAGCGCAGGGAATTTTCTCCAGAAACTTGCCAGTGATAGTGTAAAGAGTAAAACCCTTCTAACAACACGCCTCCATCCTAAGGCACTGGATACCACAGCAGGATGTTTGCGATACAACCTCACATCGTTTTCACGGGAGGATGGTGAAGAATTCTTCAGACGCCAGGGAGTTAAAGGAACTAGAGCCGAGATAGAACGTGAGTGCGAAAAATACGGTTTTCATCCACTATCTTTACGTTTACTTTCGGGTATGATCGTGAGTGATCCCGAATGTAAAGGCGACATTGCAAAATGCGAGATTCTTGGCCGGATAGAAGATATGGCTCCGAAAGAGCATAATATTTTGGAACTTTCCTATAACGCTCTCGATGATGAAAAAAAGGAGTTTGTAAGTTCACTTGCTGCATTTCGTTCCCCAATGGACTTTGAGGCCATAAAATCAATTGCAAAGTATGAAAACCATAAAGAACTCATTTCTGCACTTATTGAGGTTGTGAACAGAGGCATTCTCTTCCAGCGAAAAGAGAAGGATAAAAAGGGTAAGGAAATTACGATTTACGACCTCCACCCAATAGTCCGTTCCTACTGCTACGTCAGGTTGCGAGATAAAGAGGGCGTGCATTCCCAGCTACGGGATTATTTTGCGAGCGTGCCTGAGCCTGAGAAGATCGAGAGTATCGACGACCTCGCCCCTGTCATCGAGCTCTACCACCATACCGTACGTGCGGGGAGGTATGAAGAAGCTATCAAATTGTACAAGGACAGACTAAGTTCACCCTTATATTTCATGTCAGGTTCATATCAAACCCAAATCGAATTGCTCTCTGCGATTTTTCCTGAGGATTATGATAAACCTCCAAAGGATTTGCGAGAAGATAATATTGCTTGGGCTCTTAATTCTCTTGCGAACTCCTACTCCATCTCCGGCCAGCCCCGCCGTGCCGTGCTGATGTTCGAGATGATAAAGAAGATAGATATTAAGAATTTGCAAAACCAGGATGCAAGATTCATCTTTACGGATGATAGATTTGTGATACCTAAAGACCACACTATGAGTACAAATTATTTAGAACAATGTGCGATTAGCCTCGGCAACCTCGCCGAGGACCAGTTAAAGATCGGCGACCTGGAGTCTGTGGAGTACAACCTGCAACGAGCTATTAATATTTGCGAGGAAATTGATGAAGAAAGATACAAAGCTATGTGGCAAGAGATTCTTGGGAAGAATTTTGCGTATATTGGAAATTTCATTGATTCTGCCAAAGAATTGGATATTGCTTTTGAAATTCAAAAACGATATAATGCTCCACAGGGACAATGTATAGTAACAATTAGCCGCTCCCTCCGCGCCCTCCTCATGGACGACCCAAAAGAAGCACTTAAATGTGCTCAACAAGCCCTCGAATTTGCGAAAAAAGAAGAGAAAGAAAGAGGCGAACCAACTATTAGAGACTTCATCCGAGCCAACTGGCTCATCGGAGCCTCCTATGTTGCAATGGGCAAGGTAGAAGAGGCAGAAGCACCATTTCAATTTGCCATCACCGAATGCCGAAAGATCAACATGGTCGATCACGAAGCCCCTATCCTCCTCGAACTCGCCAAACTCCGCCACCTCCAGCAAAAAGACAACGAATCCCTTCCCCTCGCCACCGAGGCCCTCGAGATCGCCAACCGCTGCGGCTATGTCCTCCAGCAGGCCGACATCCACTTTTTCCTCGCACAATATTACAAAGACCTCGGCGACCTCGCCAAAGCCCACGAGCACGCCGAACTCGCGAAACTACGAAGCCACCAGATGATCGATGTTAAGACCGGAGATTATATTACGAAGCCAGAAGATACCAAGTGGATGTACAGGCCATGTTATGATAAGGCTGTGAAAATGTTGGTGGAATTGGAGGCGTAGAAATGACTGAAGAAGTAACCAAAATCAAGATTTTCGTCGCCTCACCTGGCGATGTGAATAACGAGCGAAAAAGGGTGAAAAAGGTTATAGAAGAATTAAATAAAACGGTATGTCCATCAAGAAGCCTTACCCTGGAATATAAGGGTTGGGAGGAAGTCGTACCAGATATTGGAAAACCTGGTCAAAGGGCAATTGATGAACAAATAGGACCATATGATATTTTCATTGGAATAATGTGGAAAAAGTTTGGGCATCCAACATTAGGCGCGGGTTCTGGAACTGAACATGAATTTAATATGGCATATAAAAAGAGAAAGAAGTTTGGCGAACCGCGAATCTTATTCTATTTCAGCCAAAAACCTTCTACTCCAAAAACAGAGAAAGAAACGGAACAGTGGGGTAAAGTAATCAAGTTTAAAAAGAAAGTCCAGAAATTGGGTCTTACGAAAGATTACAAAAACCCTAGCGATTTCGAAAAAATTGTTCGAGAACATTTAACTAAAATAGTTGCCGATTGGGGTAAAGAACCAACTATAGTAGAGAAAAAAAAACCAGCAACTCTAGTAACATTCATCCCCCACCCGTACCCCGAAGCACCGAACTTCACCGGACGTGTTACAGAGAAGAAGATGCTCACCGACTGGTTAATGCATGACCCCGGGCACCCACTTCTATCCATGGTCGCAATCGGCGGCATGGGTAAGTCCGCGCTGGCGTGGCGGTGGCTGCAAGAAGAGGTTTTAAAGCACGGGAATGGGGAAGATGGAATCGGGAATGGGGAAAAGATAGAGCTTGAGGGCGTAGTGTGGTGGAGCTTTTACGAGAAGGGGATGACTTTTGACTGTTTTATACGAGATTTTGCAGCAAACCTATGGGGTGATGATAGCCCTAAACTTAAACGATCGATGTCCGAGTTATACAACGATGTGTACCTTGAATTTCAGCAGAATAATTATCTAATTATACTCGATGGCGTTGAGAGAATCCTTCGGGCATATACAGGACTTGGATCACCCTATCAAGGCGACGATGTAAAAGAAGACCCAAATCAAGATTTCCGTGGATGTATCGATCCCAATGCAGATTCCTTCTTTCAACATCTGTCCACATCCATAAATAAATCAAAAACATTGCTAACGACAAGATTACATCCAAAGGCACTGGATACGGTTGATGGTTGTTTAAGAAAAGATCTCGAAAGCATGGACAAAGAAGATGCAGTTGAATTTTTCCATGCCCAGGGAGTCAAAGGAACCAGAGTGGAGATCCAACTGGCTTGCGATCCTTACGGATACCACCCGTTGAAATTACGACTTCTATCTGGTCTGATACTTGAGGATAAAGAGAATCCAGGCGATTGCAGTCAAAGTAAATATTGTAAAATTGGTGATGTAGCACCAAAGAAACATTACATCATGGAAATCTCTTACAATGCCTTGGACAAGAAAAAGCAGAATTTCATCAGCAGTTTGGCAGCCTTTAGAGCGTCAATGGAATACCCTGCGATCAAGGGAATAAGTAAGTTCAAATCGAAAAAAGATTTGGATGTGGTATTAACAGAATTGGTGAACCGTGGTTTATTATTTTGGGATAAAGAAAAAAATAGATACGACCTCCACCCAATTGTCCGCTCCTACTGTTACGATAGGTTGCGAGATAAAGAGGACGTACATTCCCAGTTGCGGGATTATTTTGCGAGTGTACCTGAGCCTGAGAAAATTGAGTCCCTCGACGACCTCGCACCCGTCATCGAACTCTACCACCACACCGTGGGTGCGGGGAGGTATGATGAGGCTTATAATCTAATGCGAGAAAGATTATTACCAGATCAGCTTCATTTTCAATTTGGAGCTTATTCTCTCTCAATCGAAATTATGGGTGCGTTTTTTAAGGACATTGAGTATAGAAAAGCAAAAATTAAAGACGAAGGAATAATTGCTGTTTTATATAATGGACTAGCCGTTTCTTATTCCCTCGCCGGCCAACCCCGCCGTGCGGTGCCGCTGTTCGAGAAACAGATTGCAATTAGCGAAAAGCGGGAAGTCGCTATCGGCCTCGGCAACCTCGCCGACGACCAATTAAATATCGGCGACCTAGAATCTGCGGAGGCTAACCTGCGAGGAAAAATTAAAATTGTTTACGAAATTAAAGATGAACCTCATAAAGCTAGAAGTCATCACGAACTTGGACGAGTTCTTTCTTTTTTAGGGGAATTCATCAAATCTGAATGCGAACTTAATTCCGCTATGGATATATTTAAATCTATAGAACATATACAAATGATTGGATTAGTTTGGGCCTATCGCTCCCTCCCCGCCCTACTCATGGACGATCCCACCGAGGCCCTTAAATGTGCGAACAAAGCCCTCGAATTTGCGAAAAAAGACGAAGAAACTGATTCGAGAACCCCAAGAGACTTCATTCAAGACCATTATTTCCTTGGTGCATCCCATGTTGCATTAAAAGACATTGCGAAAGCCGAAGAAAACCTACAATTCGCAATCACCGAATGCCGCAAGATCAATATGGTCGACCACGAAGCATTAATACTTTTGGAACTCGCCAAACTCCGCCACCTCCAGAAGAGAGATGAAGAATCAATAAAACTTACGAATGAGGGCCTCGAAATCGCCAACCGCTGCAGCTATGTCCTCCAGCAGGCCGACATCCACCTCTTCCTCGCACAATACCACAAAGACCTCGGCGACCTCGCCAAAGCCCGCGAGCACGCCGAACTCGCAAAACTGCGAAGCCACCAAATGATCGATGTGGAGACAGGGGATTATATTACGAAGCCAGAAAATACCAAATATAAGTATAAACCATGTTATGATAAGGCGGTGCAATTATTAGAAGGATTAACTTCGTGAGGATATTAGATGTCAAATCGACCATATATTTCAAAAAAAGTTGTAGATAAACTTCTAGTAGACTGTATGCATCGGTGTTGCCTTTGCCCAGAACATCATAATCTTGTCGATAAACACCATATAGAATTATTGTCCGATGGAGGCCCAAATACAGAAAAAAATCTCATTGCTGTTTGCCCAACTTGCCATGCAAAAATCCATAGAAGAAAGGGGCAATATAACAAACGACAGTTAATTATGTATAAGATGTGGTGGGTTAATTTCTGTAAAATGGGATTACCACTAGATGCTAGAATTGCTGTGGCTCCATGGATAAAGTATAATGAACAAATTAATAAAATAGAATCAAGACCTCTAACTTTCCTCGCTCACCCGTATTCCCTACAATCTAAATTTACCGGTCGTATTGAGGAGAGAAAAAACCTTACCCATTGGTTATGTCATGATAACGACCATCCCGTTATATCATTAACTGCTATTGGCGGTATGGGTAAAAGCGCCCTAAGCTGGGTATGGTTGAATCTTGATGTGCTTAGAGAAAAAATACCAGGATTAGAAGTAGAATATATCCAGGCCACTAAAAAATGCAATATACCTGAGGAACACCGACCGGATGGGGTATTTCAATGGTCCTTTTATCTTGGAGAATTAAGTTTTTCCAAGTTCCTAATTGAAGCATGTAAATACACAGGTGGCGATCCAGAAATCCCTGCAGACCAAGAGAAGGTAACCGATAACGACAGGCTTCGAGTATTGATTCAACGAATGAGAGAGAATCGATACCTATTTATTCTTGATGGATTTGAGCGTCTGCTGAGAGCCTATGGAAGCCAAGATGCCGCACTTCTCAGAGAAAAGGACGTTAGCGAATATTCTGAAGATGAGAGGCGTTGTTCAGATCCGAATGTGTCAAGCTTCTTGATGGAAATCGTAGCTGGAATTAAAAGCAAGGTACTTTTAACAACAAGATTGGTCCCATACGAGCTTCAGGGGAGGCCAGGGTTCAAGGATTATTCGATGATCGGATTGAACAAAGAAGATGCAGTCACATTCTTGAAATCCATGGACATTTCGGGTCTGGATCGGGAATTACTTGCTGTAGCCAAGGTATATGACAACCATCCTCTCAGTCTGAGCCATTTGGTTAATGTGATCAGAAGGAAAAGCCTGGATGGAAAAAATGACATTTCCTTAGCTCCTGAAATTGATGTGACAATGGACCTTAGGGGAAAAAACCAGCAGATACTGGAGAAATCCTTTGAAATTCTGCCGGAAAATTTGAAAAAGACTCTAATGAAAATTTCCGCTGTTAAAGGTTCAATAAGCTATGATTTTTTTAAATTGGTAAATGACGGTCTGACAGATAGGGATCTGGGAAATATTCTGCCCACATTGATGGAGATGCAATGGATATTCTGGGATCGGAATAAAGGACTGGTGAATTTCCATCCATTAGCACGTAGATATTGTTACCAACAAATGAAAGAAGAACAAAGAATAGAAGTCCATGAAACCCTACGAAAATATTGGGAAGAGAGAGCTAATGAGAAACTTCCGATGATTGCAGATATTTTAAGCGAAGAAGAATTGCGAGCCATTGAATTTGAACAGAGTAAATTGATTGCTAAATCAGATGCGAAGAAAAAGGATGAGTTGAAGATAACAATGCCAGAATTGGAAGCTGGTTTCGATTCGATTAGAGAAATGCTTAAACATATACGAGTTGATAAAAGAATCCCCCTCCTAGACATGATTTTAGGCCTAGATTCCGTTCCCACCCACTTAAAAAAAATTAAAGTGGTATCCCTCGACGACCTCGCCCCAGTCATCGAGCTCTACCACCACACGGTAAGAGCGGGGAGGTATGATGAAAGTGCGACTCTACTGCGAGATCGACTTGCTTATCCTATTTATTTTCAATTTGGAGCTTATCATACAGAAATTGAATTATTGCGAGACCTATTTGTAGATGGTGAGAATAAACCTCCAAAGCTTTCATTAAAAGCCTGGCAGGCATATATTTTAAACGAACTTGCGGCTTGTTACACCCTCTCCGGCCAGCCCCGCCGTGCCGTACTGCTGTTCGAACAGTATATCCAGATTCATGCGAACATAGTACGAAAGGAAATTCCAACATATAATTGGAAAGATATTACAACATATCCAAAGAGGGAACATTCAAGACAGTTTTCATATAATTTAGGAGAAAACGCCATCGGCCTCGGAAACCTCGCCGGCGACCAGATGAAGATCGCCGACCTGGAGTCTGCGGAGGCCAACCTGCAACGAGCTATTAAGTTGAGTGTTGAAATTGAAAATAAAGAAAATCAGGGGAGATGGAACAATGAATTTGGAAGAACGTTAGCATATTTAGGCGATTTTGAAAAATGTGAAAGAAAATTCAATATTGCAAATGATTTATTTGAAAAATTGAAAAATTATCAATCTATAGGGGTCGTCTGGGCCTACCGCTCCTTCCGCGCCCTCCTCATGGGCAACCCCAAGGAAGCTTTAAAATGTGCGAACAAAGCCCTCGAATTTGCAAAAAAATGGGAAAAAGAAGAACATAGGAATACAAGAGACTTTATCCGATACAACTGGCTCATCGGAGCCTCCAATGTTGCGATGGGAGATACCGCCCAAGCCGAGGGACCATTGAACTTTGCCATCACCGAATGCCACAAGATCAACCTCGTCGAACTTGAAGCTGCGATACTTTTAGAAATTGCAAAACTCGAATACCTAAAAATGAAACCGCAGATTAATGCTGATAAACACGGATCAGATAATCTCCGTGTTAATCTGCGTTCATCGGCGGTTAAATTAGCCGAAGAAGCCCTCGAGATCGCCAACCGCTGCGGCTACATCATCCAGCAAGCCGACATCCACCTCTTCCTCGCACAATATTACAAAGACCTCGGCGACCTCACCAAAGCCCGCGAGCACGCCGAACTCGGCAAACTCCGAAGCCATCAAATGATCGATGTGGAAACAGGGGATTACATCGATAAACCAGAGGATACTAGGTATAAGTACAAGCCATGCTATGACAACGCAGTCAAATTAATTTCTGAGTTGGGTGATTCAAAATGAAAGTATTTATTAGTTCAACATTTCTCGATCTTCGTGAATATAGGGAAAAAGTCATTGAAGCATTACGAAATTTTGGAGAGCAATATAAAGCAATGGAAATATTTGGTGCCAGATCTGAAGAACCTAAAACAGTCTCACTAAAAGAAGTAAAAAATTGTGATGTTTTTATTGGCATTTATGCCCACAGGTATGGGTGGGTTCCAAAAAATGATGAATATTCTATAACCCACCAAGAATATGAAATAGCAAAAAAAGAAAATAAAAAGGTCTTATGTTACTTCATAGAAGAAGACTATCCCTGGCTACCTAAATGGATGGATGAAGGGGGAGAAAAGAAAAAATTGGAAAAATTCAAACAAAAAGTAATGGAGGTTTATACTCCGGATTATTTTACAACCTCTGAGAGTTTGATACCAAAAATATCTCGTGATCTAGCTAGAACCATGATAGAATTGGGAAAGGTTCAAGCTGAAGACTTCGATCTTTTTCCTCACCCCCCCGCACCATATTTCGCACATCCGTATCCACTACAAGAAAATTTTACTGGCCGTAATAAAGAACGTCAACAACTTACGGAATGGTTGAAAAATGACCCACGACCCATGTTTGCGTATGTTGCAATTGGCGGCATGGGCAAATCCGCATTAACATGGTATTGGTTACAGGAAGATATTATTAAAAAAGGTTTGGCACCTGAAGGTATCATTTGGTGGTCATTCTATGATGAAGAATCTAGCTTTGAAAAATTCCTCTTCAGCACTATTAAATATGCGAGTGGAGGAAAAATTAACCCCTCAACTATTAAATCTGTTAGGGAAAAAATTGATACACTTTACAATCTTCTTTATCAAAAACGATATCTAATTGTTCTGGATGGTTTGGAACGGTTATTAAGGGCTTATGCGGGTTTGGGATCTCCATACCAGGGTGACGAATTTAAAAAAGAAAAAGATCAAACATTTCGCTCTTGTATTGATCCAAATGCTTCTTGGTTCTTAAAAACAATGGTAACGGGTTATCCACAATCCAAGATATTGTTTACCAGCAGATTATTTCCAAAGGAACTCGATGGTTTGGCGGGTTATAATAAAATTGAATTGAAAAGTATGAACCCAGATGATGCGGTAGAGTTTTTCCACCTCCAAGGGGTCAAAGGAACACGAGCCGAAATACAAGTAGCTTGCGAACCTTATGGATACCATCCCCTAAAGTTACGACTTCTATCTGGTCTGATACTTGAGGAAAAAGAGAACCCTGGTGATTGCAGTCAAAGTAAATACTGTGAAATTGGCGACGTGGCACCAAAAGAACATTATATCATGGAGATTTCATACAATGCTTTGGACAAGAAAAAGCAAAATTTCATTAGCAGTTTGGCTGCCTTTAGAACACCAATGGATTACCCTGCGATCAAGGCAATAAGCAAGTTCAAATCAAAAAAGGAATTGGATGGGGCATTAACAGAATTGGTGAACCGTGGATTATTATTCTGGGATAAAGAGAAAAATAGATACGACCTCCACCCCATAGTCCGTTCCTACTGCTATGGCCGTCTTATGGATAAAGAGGGTGTGCATTCACAATTAATTGATTATTTTAATGCTGTCCCAAAACCCTCGAAAATCGAGAGCATAGACGACCTCTCTCCAGTCATCGAACTCTATCACCACACCGTAGGTGCGGGGAGGTATGATGAAGCTTGGAGTTTATTCTACGAGAGATTGAACCAACCTACATATTATCAATTCGGTGCCTACCAATTAAGGATAGAATTAATGAATGCTATGTTCCCAAATGGTTACGATAAACCTAAGCTAACTAAAGAGGATGCCCTTGCTTGGACATATAACGGCTTAGCCAATTCCTACTCCCTCTCCGGCCAGCCCCGCCGTGCCGTGCAAGTTTGGTCAATAGCAATGCCTATTGCTAAAAAACTTGGAGAAAAACGAAATTATGCAGTCGGCCTCGGCAACCTCGCCCTCCAGCACAAGGTAATTGGCGACCTGGAGTCTGCGGAGGCCAACCTGCGGCGAGCTATAAAAGTCGATCAAGAAATTGATGATAAAGACTGGGAATCTGAAAATCGTCGCTGGCTTGGTCAATTATTGGCATATAAATGTTCATTCAAAGAATCGAATAAAGAATTACTAATTGCGATGAAATATTATAAGAAGGAATCTCAATCTTCAGATATTTGTCATACCTATGAATCACGCTCCCTCCGCGCCCTCCTCATGGACGATCCAACCGAAGCCCTGCGATGTGCTCAAAAAGCCCTCGAATTTGCGAAAAAATGGGAAAAAGAAGAATATCGCTTAGAAATAGACTATATCCATGTTAACTGGCTCATCGGTGCATCCTATGTTGCGATGAAAAAACCTAATGAAGCGGAGAAGCCTTTAACCTTTGCGATTACCGAATGCCGCAAGATCAATCTTGTCGAATTAGAAGCCTCAATCCTTCTAGAAATGGCAAAGTTAAGATATCTCCAAACGAAATCTCATGACCCTCGACTTGCCGAATCTCTGAAACTTGCAACTGAGGCATTAGAGATCGCCAACCGCTGCTCCTACATCCTCCAGGAAACGGACATACTCAACTTCTTAGCCGAATACTGGTTAGACATGGGTAAAACGGATGAGGCTATCAAAGAAGCCCGTCTAGCCCTTGATCGCTCTACTCAAATGATCGATGTTGAAACCGGGGAATATGTCGTCAAGAAAGATCCAAAGTATTATTACGTTCCAGGTCACAAAAAAGCACAAGCATTTCTGGAGAAACATTTCCATGGAGAGATGTCCTGATGCTTTGTGCCCCACCCCACCTCACTCCCCAATAGAACACGGATCTTATTATGCTGTGGTATTACTATGTGAATTGGAGATTGGAAAAGTCTGATTATATAACATCCATCCCACCCCCCCCCAATATTAACCACGAATTAACACGCTAATGTATTTATTGAGGTATTAGAAAAGTAAAAAGTAAAATCTTAAAAGTGAAAATTCCAATTTTTATTTCGACTTTTACCTTTTACATTTTGCCTTTTCAATTAATCAACCATAAAATCAAGCTATGTGTATTCGTGGTTAAAAACCCTCAAATCGATCCGTGTAAATCCGTCTAATCTGTGTCATCCGTGTTCTATTCCTGGAGCCTAATTCATTACATTCCAAATTCCCATAACTTCAATAATAATACAAACTGACATCTAGCAACTAAAAACTAGCAACTAGCATTAAACAAAAATTATTTATTCTTGCTTTTCCACCCTTTTTGATAAGTTCCAGGCGGCATCAGTACCCGTATGGGTCGAACCGCGATACCCGAGTCTGAATCCAATATCTCGTTGGTTGCCATGATATTCTCACCCAGCGCAATTCCTTCACCTTTTTGCGATAGAATTGCTACCGGTTTACCCTTTTGTGGTATATCGTCGAACTGTATTATCCCGGGGATTGCCAGGTCTGCCCCATGACAGATCGCATCAACTGCGGAATCTTGGATAATTACTTTCGGCAGCCCATTGAATAATATTTCCATGGGCATTACACATTTTCTTAATTCCGTGTCATCTTCATTATCTTTCCAAAACGCTACTGCGTCTTTCAGGTCATGTAAAGTGACCGAGTCCTTTTCAAGAAATGTGCCGCTTCGGGTACGACGAAGCTCCTGTAAATGCGCACCCTTTCCCAATACCAAACCAATATCATTGGCCAGACTGCGAATATATGTGCCCGCCTCACTTTCCACTTTGAACATGATATCTCGTTTATTTTGTTCTAATATCTTTAATGAATATATCGTTCGCACTCGTATTTGACGTTTCACCGCCGAGCGTATTGGTGGTAATTGATATATTGGCCCGATGAATTCATCAACCACACGTTGAATATGTTTCAATTGTACATCATGATGCAGCCGCATAACACCAACATACTCCTTGGAAAAATATAAAAACACACTTAAAAGCCGGGCAGTGTTGTTAAATGCCATTGGCAATACTCCGGTCACCCTCGGGTCCAGTGTGCCTCCGTGACCTACTTTTGAGATCCCAAAAATATTCTTCACCCATGCAGATATCTGATGACTTGTTGGCCCCATAGGTTTGTTGAGATTCACCACACCGGATTCAAATAACGTGTCAACCGATATATCCGGTCCTTTTACATCGTTAACATGATCAGATCCATTATCAGAGGTACCCGATATTGATGGAACTTCTATTAATTTATAGGTCTTCCTGGATTTATTTAAGGGGTTATTATTATGATCAGGATCAGAATGCTGATCGTTATCAAATTTGGAAAAACCATTCTTTGAAATGAATTACACACTCCTGTCTGTTGCCTGTTTTAACTATGTTTTAAATTCAAATTTTCAATTATTTTTTCTACGATCTGTTCGGGGGTCAAATTTGTCGTTTCAATTACCAGATCATAATGAGAGTGATCTTGGTAATTTATGCCATAGATCTTTTCATATCGTTGAAGTTCGGTTTGCTCGCGCGATATTATCTCCTCTTTAACCTGATCATAATCTTTATTCTCGCGGCCCATGATCCTATTGACACGAGTATCCAAATCCGCACTTAACAGGATCTTAAAGGCTTCGACATTATTATTTTTGGTCATCCAGCCGGATAATCTACCCTCAAGGATCACATTACCAGATCTCGCATGGTCGACCTGACGGTTATCCAATTCTTGATCAATTTTCGGATTTTCCTTTGCAAATGAACCGAATTCGGAAAGCGACATGTTGTATTGTTTTGCCAGTTCACGGAAGATCTCACCGATGTAAACCAGTCGTAAATTCAATTTAGTACTTAATAGTTTTGCGATCGTAGTCGTTCCCGACCCGGGCACACCACTGATCGTAATGACGGTTGAACTTGTACGGGTCATCAGGCACTCAATCTCCAAAAATTCATTCAATTATCTTTATCTACGCTTTGCAATCCTCTGCTGTTGTCGTTTTGCATCTTCGGCGATATCTTTTGCTCTATTAGCCAGTTCTATTGCACGATTATAATTTTTATTGGTGAGTGCAACCTCGGCATTTGCCACGAGTTTTTCGGCTTCAAGCACACTTGCACCAAAGCTTACAGCATTTGCCACCACCAGTTTGGCGAACGATACGCTCTCCTGGGCATTTTGAAATATTTCTCGCTCATTTGTGATCAATTCATTGCATTGGTCCGCAAGTTCGAGGGTATCCTGATATCTATTCTCTTCAAATGCTTTGTTTGCATTTAGAAATAGTTCTTGAGCTTTTGGAACATCCAATTCCATGTGCTTAATGGTATCAAGCGCGTTCTTCACTTTAGCGAGCGCTTCTATTGCTTCTTTGTTCAACTTACCTATTTCTTTTGCCTTAAGCTTAGCAGCTTTTGATTGCAAAATCACATTTGAATAATCCTTTTTATCCATCGAGTCAATGGCTTTTTTGAAGATATTATCTGCACTTTCTGTGTTAACCTCACGCAGGTCATACATCAAAGCTTTGACCGATGAGAGTGTTTCTTCCGCTTCTTTATGCGATGCACGGGCTTCTTTAACATTGCGTTGACTCTTTTTTGCATAATATATGGCCGATGTATCGTCGTTGCGCTTTAAGGCCTTACGCGAAAATTCCAGGGATTTAACTGCCGCATTTATATTTATGCCCTTATTCTTGGCATTTTGAATCATGGTATCAGCCTGGGCAATTAAACCTGTAATTCGGTTAAATGTATGTATATGGGCTTCGAGATCACTCTCGGCTTCGTTAATTAGATTTGCTGCTTTTGTATACTTTTTCTCAACAACTCTTTGTCCGGCCTGTGACAGGAACTCATGTGTTTTTTGATTTTTTATACCCTTCTTTTGTGCGGCTTCCACCTTTTCATCCAAAGCGCTTATTTTTTTCTTAAGATCGTATTTCTGGGTTAGTTCTGTTTTGGCGATCTTATGCGTGAAGGTTACATATTTCAATGTGTTCTGGATCAAAAGCCCCAGGGGTAAGGATAATATCATGTAAACAAGGATCCATTGTCCCCATGGTATTGGGCAGATATTTATATTATCGGTTAAATTCCACTTAGATATCCCAGGGAGACTTATGTATGTGAATTCCAGTCGCTCAAAATATACCATCCATAGCCATGGGAATACTACTATGAAGAATATCATGGTAAAAATAACCGGCTTTAAATTATAGGTCATCAGCCTCATCTGGTGTTTTGAGATCTCAGGACTAAGTTCTTCCAATTTCTTCATTTTTACAGTATTTCCTGTTTGCATAGCGTTTAATTTTTCTTTTTGAAAAGAATTCATCAATTTTTGGGCTCTCGCAACTTCGACCCAGTCGGTCATGTAATGGCGAATACAGGTTGAGCAAAAGACCAAAAAGATCGAAGTGCAAAGTAAGGTTGGCACAGGATATTTACCCCCAAAACCAAAGATCGGATTAAATACTCCGTCCAAGGAATATGCAATTGCAATTCTCAATTCAATATTGAACATGATAAACATTGTTACGAACATAAGCATCATCATGATAAAACCAGTTGTGCCTCCACATAACTCTGGTTCCTCTGAATCGGTTGAACCCGTTTGATCTGAATTTTCTGTCATCATATCACATTATTTTTAGTAGCCCCTGTTTCCCGGTCATGTTTGATCGTGTTGGACCCATATTGATTAATGAGTTATTATTTTATCGGAAAATGTCTCAGAAGTCACACCTAAGGGGTGTTTATAATAATTAGTACTGTTTCGTTGGTTAATGGTTTTGTATTCGGAAATTAATGAGTGGTAATGAGAGATGGTCTACCGGTCTGCCAGTCTATCGGTCTGCCGGTCTATCAGTCTACCGGTCTGATGGCCTATTAGTCTACCGGTCGACCAGGTGACTAGCTGACCAGACGACTATCCATAATTCATAAAATTTTTCAACTAACAAAGTAGCGTTATGTTATAATAGCTGCGATATCAATAGATCATTTTCGGAAATTATTCAAATTATCCAAAATTTGTTACAAATCTAGTGCAAAGAAGAATTTTTCATAAATAAGTTTTTAACCTTCAAATCATATTTACATCTCTCTTTAAGATGATTTATGAAAATATCTAATAATATCATACACTAATAATTGGGGATTTTCATGACAACAGATTTCACACCGATATGTAAAAAATGTAATGAAGGGAGCCTTGTTCCATTTTATAGTACTGATGGAAGAAATGTTTATTTCTGTACCAACTGTGGAATAAAATTTACAGGATATATCGATGAGCCAACTATAAATGATGAGCCAATATTTTTAAAAACGGCGATATATGAATCCGAAGAAGCAGTGCCACAAGAGCTTAAGGAACCAATGGTAGAAGATGAACCGGTACCAGAGGAAACTACGGAAGAAGAACCGACACCTGATGTAGTTCCGGAAGAAGAACCAACACCGGAAGAAGAACCAACACAGGAAGAAGAGCCGACACAGGAAGAAGAACCAACACAGGAAGAAGAACCAACACAGGAAGAAGAACCAACACAGGAAGAAGAACCAACACAGGAAGAAGAACCAACACAGGAAGAAGAACCAACACAGGAAGAAGAACCAACACAGGAAGAAGAGCCAACACAGGAAGTTGTTCAGGAAGAAGAACCGACATCTGATGTAGTTCAGGAAGAAGAACCGACACCTGATGTAGTTCAGGAAGAAGAGCCAACACAGGAAGTTGTTCAGGAAGAAGAACTGACATCTGATGTAGTTCAGGAAGAAGAGCCAACACCTGATGTAGTTCAGGAAGAAGAGCCGACACCTGATGTAGTTCAGGAAGAAGAGCCGACACCTGATGTAGTTCAGGAAGAAGAGCCGACACAGGAAGTTGTTCAGGAAGAAGAACCAACACCTGATGTAGTTCAGGAAGAAGAACCGACACAGGAAGTTGTTCAGGAAGAAGAGCCGACACAGGAAGAAACAACATCTGAGGAAGATGCAGGCCAAGGCCAAGATACGATGTATGTCGAAACTAAAGGTGGCTTATTGGATAAAGAAGATAGTAACGAGGAATTAGAGGATCTATTAAAGGCATTTGAAGAGCCGCTAGATGACGACCAAGGTATTAGGGATTTAATGTCAGGTGGACCAAACGGTAATAATAAAGGCAACAATATAGATGTTTATAAGAAATTAATTAATAAATACAAAACGAAAACAGTTGATAATTCGAATTCAAAACCTCCTGAGTTTTGTTCGAAGTGTGGCCAAAAACTTGTTATTGGCCAGGATAATTCCAAATATTGTGAAAAATGCAAAAATATTCAATAAAATGGTTATTAATTCGATTGCGGAGTTGGAGCTTTATCTGAATTTTTTTTCCTGTAAACAGATAACAACATGAATAATATAAACATCATTGAACCCAGTGAAGCGGAGAAGATGATCTCAAAATAAAGATCTGATCTGATCGAACCATAAATGATAAATGAATATTGTGCAATGACTATAGCTCGAAATATAAAAATGATCGCTGTAATTAACAAGGAAATTGGCAGTAATAAATATAAATAGGAATTGAATTTATGGGAATCAGAGTACTTGTTCATATATCCAAGGATCTCAAAAGGTTCGAAATCTTCAAAGAGTGACCATATTAAAAGTATTTGACAACAAAATGTGATCAGTATAATGCCTTCAATGGTCTTGTTGTTGTAAATTACCACAAAACTTAGGATTATGAACGTGAATAATAATACTTTAACTAAATACTTAAGGTCATCTACAAATGAAGCGGTCATCTATTTAATATATATAATCACCTATTTATTAACTATTTTATTCAAGAATCACTTTAACCCGATAGTCAAAATATTTAAGTATTATAATTTCAGTCATATCAAACCAGAAATGAAAAAACGATTTATTATTTGAAAAGGTGAGATCGTATGTGCACAGTATTTGGTAAAAAGATCATTTTATTCAATTTCACTTTGACTCTCTTACGGTCAACAGGTATTGGTGGAGGTAAGATAAAAAAGGTTAAACACAAACGAAAAATGAAAAAACAAACTCCAAATTTACATAAGGTTCGTAGATCTTCTATTGCACCAAAAAAGAAGGTAATAAAGAGAACGAAAAGAACCACCCAAAAACCCAGTGTTAGAACGGTTGGGCCGACCCCGGCGCCAGAAGAACTTCCCCAAGAATTGAGATGGCTTCGTGATGACCCGCATGAATTACTATTGTCTCGTTTTGTGGTAACACCAAAAGACACGCCACTTGGTGAAAGCATTGGTATAGACAAATCTATGATAATCTTAAAACATAAGAGCAAGTTTTATTCAATACCATTGAAATCAATAAAAGAAAAAGGGGATAAATTAGTATTACATAAAAAAGTTAACTGGAAACGAGCAGAAAGATTGGGTGAACATTGGCGTAAAAAAACACTTGATGTTATGAAGGTTAAAAAAGTAAAAAAACCGAAAACGATAAAAAGTAAAAAAATTGTTTCGCAAAAGAAACGATAATATATCAATTTCATATATCTTCTAACTAAAAATTTATGATTTAATGAAATATTGAGGATGTAGTTGTGGAAAATAAATTAGTGATAGTAATTAGAGATGATCTGAAATTATCCACCGGAAAACTAGCGGTCCAAGTTGCACATGCCGCAGTTAATTGTGCATTAACCTCGAAAAAGAACCATAATAAATGGTTCAGATCATGGTTTAGTGAGGGTGAGAAAAAAGTGGTGGTGCGTGCATTTGATTTAACCCATTTATATGATCTGAAAGAGCAGGCAGAGGCAAATAAACTTCAGACCAGCCTGATAATAGATGCAGGCTTAACCGAAGTACCACCAAATACAGTAACATGTTTGGGTATAGGCCCGGGACCCAACAAAATTGTGGATAAGATAACTGGCGGGCTAAAACTCTTATGAAAAATGTTGAGTATCATGAAAGAACAGGTACGAATTCTTGGTGTTGACGACGGACCGTTCAACTTCAAACAAAAAACCGTGCCTATTATAGGGGTGATAATAAGGGCGCCAAATTATATAGAGGGCATAAGCTGCTCGGAGATCACCATTGATGGCACAGATGCTAATTCTGTTCTGGAAAAAATGATCAACGAGAGTAAATATAAAGACCAGATAAGATTGATCATGTTTGATGGGATAGCTCTGGGTGGATTTAATGTAATAGATCTTGAAAAATTGTACAATTCAGTCAATATACCAATTTCCAGTATAACACGTACCGAGCCTGATTTGGCTCTGATCAAAAACACTCTGAAAAAGCACTTCAAAGATTGGGAGACACGTTGGCAAGTCATTGATAATCTTGACCTTGAACGAATAGAAACGAACTACAGGCCAATTTATGTCAAATATATCGGCTTGAGCAGCGCCGAGGTTAGGCGATTGATCAACTTGACCACTGTGCGCGGAGTACTACCAGAACCCATTCGAGTTGCACATCTAATTGCCTCTGCAATTATAAAAGGTGAGTCATACGGCAGGGCTTAAATGATAATGATCCAGAGTTCAAAAGAACATAATTGTGATTAAAGTATTTACAAAGACAAAAATAAAAGCCAAACCGGCCATTATCATTACAATTCCAAAAATGGTTTTCACACTCTCAAGGATTTTTGCGGTTTTAACAAAGCCAGATAACGAACTGCTGACCAGGGCTACAATAATTATTGGTATGGACGCGCCTATTGCGAACATGAACATGGCGGCGCCACCGAATACGGCAGCCTCCATTAATGTGTTGCTCATTATGCCAATAGACCCGGAGATTATGGTTAATTCGACCATAATTATTTCACCAAGACATACAATGCTTAGCAGGCTGCCCCAAAAGAAAAATAATTTATTAGGTTTATCTTCCATATTTTTGATCCGTTTTCTAATAAATGATAGAATGCCTGAATCTTCGCAATGTTCCGGGCCCTGAACATTTTCCACATTACATACCTTATCCACACAATTACGATCATTACCGCATGATCTGCAACCTTTTATTTTTCTTACTTTCTTTTTCCGATCTGGTTCATTTACGCTCGCTTTATCCCGCTCTTTCAAGTCCTCTTGCTTATCCACACTGGTAGTGAACATATACGCACCAAAGAATAGAATGAATATTCCCAACAGGCCATACCCTATCGCCTGTATAGAAATAAATATTGGAGGTAGTGCAGAAATAAAAGCATCTTTAAAAAAATAGGCTAGAATGCCAATTAGGGTGCCTAATACAGATAGAACTATTATTCGTGGAAGATTGAATATTATCGCCAGCATTAAAGATTTTCGCCAACTGTATTTCTTAGAAATTATATAAGGTATTATCCCCGGTGCACAGGCTATCATGCAAATAGTGGATCCTCTGGCAATTCCCCATAATAACGGTATGATCAAAATGGCAAAGAACCCAAGAATTTCTATTTGAATAATTATTACCCCCGTATTGAGAAGAACCTTATTATTTAATGATCACTGGCATTAGTTCTCGCTCCAGAAGTTTCAATTCTTGTTCTTTAATAGCTTTAGGGCTAACCGCTATCAATAAGATCGAATCGGTTTCAGAGATCTTGTCGATTATTTTTCTTAAAAATCTCAATACCGGATTGAAACTATTGTTTGTGATCAGATATTCCAAGCCATCCAGCAGTATTACACACACATCATTGTTGTCGATGAATTCTTCTACTACAAATATCATGCTTTCAAGAGATGGCGATATTGTTGGCATTTTACTGGTCTCGCTGTCAGTGAGCCATAACACATTTACATTATCTTTCAAGTTATATTTTCGTCTAATTATCACAGGATTAGTACGGCAAATGCAAAGCCCGATATGCTTTTCATCTGCTAGAGTCGACATTATGTTGAAACATTCATTGGCTCTTGTTTCCTCTATTAAATAACTAAAACCTCCTTCAAAATCTGTTCCAGGTATCGCTTGTGACTCTTTTTCTTTTTCTTTTTCTATTTTCTCTTCCGTGTCCACGATCGCGGGTATCTCATCCGATATCCGCTTATCACTGGAGGTTGCCAGTGGCTTATCACCTTTACTTACCTTGACCTGTTTTTTAAGTTCCATGACTTCGACCATGCTCTTTTTTGCAAACTCGATCGCAGAATTATAATCACTTTTGTCAAGAGCACTCTTAGCACTATTTAATAATTGTTTAGCATTGGAAGTATCCGCACCAAGTAATTGAACATTCAAAATTAACGCTTGGGAACGTCGAATAATGTTTTGAACTTGACCATGTTTCTCTTGATCATCTATCATTGTATTAGCCTGTCTATTAACTTTTTTTCTTCGAAATTTCAGATCAAACTCGATCCGGTGGGTCGATGATAAATATTAAAAACTTGTTACATTAACCCCCTCATCGATTACATCTTGTAATACTTCCTCGACCAAGGTTTTATCAAGTGTGCGATCGGTTAAAGATGAATATGCCACTAACCGGTTCAGAATGCCGATCAGTGTCCGAACATTTGTTCTAACCTTTGCCGCCAGGAAATTAATAATCTCATCAGATACATAAATCCCATCTTTTTCTGCCTTTTCATGCAAGATCATCGTTCGTGTGCCCAGATCGGGGGGTTTTATATTAACTATTAAACCACCTTCAAACCTGGAGCGTAATCGATCTTTAAGGTGTGCAATATTCTTTGGTGGCCTATCGCTAGTGATCACAATTTGTTTATGAGCGTTATATAATGAATTAAATGTGTGGAAAAATTCCTCCTGGGTACCTTCCTGGCCTCCAATAAACTGGATATCATCGATCAATAACACATCAATGTTACGATATTTATCTCTAAATTTATCCATTTCGCCCAACCGCAAATGGTCCAAGAGTTCGTTTGTAAATTTCTCGGAACTTAGATACACAATCTTACCTTTTGGATTTTCGGTTTGAATATAATTGCCAATTGCACATAATAAATGAGTTTTTCCCAGACCAACTTCACTATAGATGAAAAGTGGATTGTACGCCTCTGCGGGTGTTTTTGCAACCGATTGTGAAACATCATGGGCAAACCTGTTACTAGGCCCAACGATAAAATTAGAAAATGTTAATGTTTGTAGAGGTTGAAACTCCTTTTTAACATCATCTTCTATGCTTTTTACTCTGTCGATTTCACTGCCCGCACTAACATTAACGCCCTCACCAACAATTTCTTTTTCCACTTTAACGCCAACAGTGGGTGCTTCCGCCACCGCACCTTTACCCTTACCCTCGTCGTTATGAAAAACGTGCTCAAGTTCGGTATCTTCAATGTCAGTAAAGATCTTATTCATATCTTCCAATCTATTTAGCATCTTTTCTTTTTCATGTAATTTATTTTCGAACGTTTTCAATTTTTTCTCGCGCAATTCAAGATCTTTCTGTGATATTTGTTTTTGTTTGACCTTAGCTTTATCTTTCATCTTTTCCTTGATCTTAACGCCCAATGCAGGTGGTTTTTTTACAGGTTCCTTCTTTATTATTGGTCTTTGTTTCAAATCCGAGTCAAATTTAACGATCTTTTTCAGCAACTCATCATCGTCAGTTTCACTTTTATGCAATTGGGTTATTCCCACCGATTTCTTTGTAGGTTCCGTGGTCCTTTTAATACCCACCATTGCTTCTCCGGTTTCAGGTTGTGTGGAAATAGAGGGAAGATATTCACCAACAGGCGTGAATTTCTTAGGCTTGGTTTCGGTATCTGTTTTAAACCCAGAGATATCATCGACACTTTGAATGGTCTTAGGTATATTTGATAGTGATTCTTCGAGCATTCTTTTCTCTTCTACGTTTAGCAACTGTACGTTTCTGCCAGAGATTTGATATTGTGATCCTGGTTGTTGTTGGCCAACGGCCGTATATGGTGAACTTTTTTGAGTTTGTGTTGCGGGAGTTTTGAGAGTTGCAGGAGTTTGGGGAGTTGTGGGAGTTTGGGGAGTTGTGGGAGTTGCGGGATAGACCCTTGTAGTACTCGTTAAAGCTGCGGTTGTTTTTGAAGTTGTGACGGCTTGCTGAGTAGAATATGATCTTCGTGGGACGGTTTTCTTTTTTTTGAATAATCTATCAAAGATGCCCATTATATCCCTCAGCGTGATCTTACCTTTGCAATATTATGATCAAATGTTTTAAATTATATCCATTTAATTGTTGATTTCTCCTGAAAGACTTCAACTATAATCGTATATATACATTCATATAATAAAAATTTTATTAAAAATGTTATTACTCTACCACAATTGCAGCATACCCAACTGCACTATCTGCAGGTTGTATATCATAAGATGATGCATATTTAAGAAGTGTGGCTTTTTTGGCATTTAATTTAACCGCCGCCGTGATCATGGCAATTATCGGCCCATATCCACACATTGTAATATCAAAGCGCCTAATATTTCTGATCAATCCTTTTGCATCAAGGTTCAAAATTGTATTTATCGCCTTTTTATCTTGCGATTTCGCCCATGCACCGGCATTCATACCTGATGCAGGTAGTTGACCGTACATATGCCCACAGTGGGTAAAGTCCGAACTTGCGATCACCACCACATCACGAGCACTATCTTTAATTGCTTCAGCTATGATATTGCCTACCTCAGTTGCAGTTTTAAAATCCTGAAGAGCTAATGAGATCGGGACAAATTGAAAATTCTTGGAAATATGCTGGAGAAATGGTAATTGAACTTCAATGGAATGCTCCATTTTATGTGAATTTAAGTCATTATCGATTATGCCTTTCCATAACAGTTTTGCTAGAGTTTGGTCAACTTTCACTTCACCAAATGGCATTTGGAAATCTTCAGTAGTTAATGCAATCACACTGCCGAACCCTGAATGATTCGGGCCCAGTATAATAAAACTATCTGGGAATCCATCCTCAGCAAGTCGATAATAAGAATGGGCCGCCACAGGCCCGGAATAAGAGTATCCGGCGTGCGGGACAACAATGCCTTTTATATTTCGGTTTTGTTTTGAGTTTTTATTCAAGTGAGGTTTTTTTTGTGGGCCTAGTTCATGTTCATAACAATATTCAAGCTGTTTGATCAATTCATTATCTGAAGCGGCATAAAACTTGCCAGCCACAGCAGGTCTCCTCATAATTTTGCCTCAAAATCCTCTATTGGAGTTGGAAACTCATCATAGCTAGATATATCTCCACGTTCTTTTAGTGTTTCACGAGCCAATAGCCAGTATACGACCGCCAGTGATCGACGACCTTTATTATTCGCTGGAATTATAAAATCAACATTTTTCGTTTCATTATTGGCGTCGCATAAGCCAATAACGGGTAAACCAATACTCACCGCTTCTTTCAATGCTTGTGCATCTGCCGCCGGGTCGGTTACTACCAAAAGCTCAGGCTCAACATATTTAGGCAGATCGGGGTTTGTCAGTGTACCCGGTATGAATCGGCCCGCAAATACATTAAATCCTAATGCCCGTGCAAAAGAAGTTACTGGCTTTTGACCATATTGTCTTGCAGATACTGCCAGAACTTTCGAAGACTCATAACGCGATAAGAATTGGGCACCGTATTTGATACGTTCGTTTGTCAATTGGATATTTAAAACATATAATCCATCATTCCTTACTCTAAAAATGAATTCTTTCATATCTGCACTTTTTTGCTGTGTACCGATATGGACGCCTGATGTGAGAAACACATCTTCCGAGATCAAGAATTCTTTGACTTTATAGCTATCCTCCATTATACGCCTCCAATCTAACATAATGATTTGTATTCATCTATAATCCGGATCATGACCGTAAAACGGTGATTGGCATTGTCCCTTTTTTAAATTCTAAAGTTGCAATCCATATCGGATCGATCATCTTTTTGGGCACTTTCACCAATATTGGCGCACCCATAGTGATCTGTAACGCCCTTGCCCCTATTATTCTCGCTATTTCAAACCGAGTATATTTCAAAGATAACCTCCAAATACATTTTAAACAATAATTAGGATTTTTTGATAACATTGCCTCATGTATCACACCCCAATCTTTGAAGTTGTATATATATGTTATGTGGTTTGAAGTTTTGCATTTTCAAATCAAAACGCCAAAGTGCAGTTATCTGGTTATATACTTCTTACCCGATCAGGCGGAAATATTCGCTCTTCTGCGTCAGGTACCAATCGAATTGTTTCCAGGGTTTCATCAATATATTTGATCATTTTCGATTTATCCTTGGGTAGGTGACCGTTCAGTGGTAGATAATTAGAATTGTGATCGCTTAAAAAGTTGGTTGTACATGTCATATTCTCAAGCAATAAACGTGTTTCACGCACAATATCCAGTGCCGAGGATTCTAAAAACTCACCCCGTTTCATTTTGAAAAATAAGATAGTTTTTGGTCTAAGCATTAAAGTTCTTACTCTAACCCAAGTTGGACCGATCTGGTTTAGCACATTTGCGGTGCCAATTGCATGTTGTTCCCAAAATCTTTTGCCACCCAAGCCCAATAAGACATACTCCGTTAATTCAAATCCTGCTTTGAGAGCTTTTTGTCCGGCTTTTACCTGCTCGTCGGGACTTGCGCCTTTTTTGATCATCTTCAATAATTCCGGGTCACCTGTTTCCAAACCCACATGTAACCGATCTAGTCCGGCATCATGTAACTTTTTCAAGTCTACTTGGGTTTTTTCAACAAGGGTCTTTGCACGTGCATAACTGGTAATACGTTCAAGCCCAGGAAATGTTGTGTGTATAAATGCTACAAGCTCGGCCAAGTCGTCGGTGTCCATTATCAGCGAATTGGAATCTGCGAGAAAGACACTTTTTACACATCCATTTAATAACCACGGAATACCGTTTTTAGATGCTATATTGCTTACGCTTTGGCCCGATGATTCTGCTTTATTAAGTATTTTTGTTTCCAGTTCTTTGGCCATTATAACATCTTGCTTGATCTCCTCTATCGATCGAAACCGAAATTTTTGCGTTTTGTACATGTCGCAGAACGCACATTTATTATGTGGACAACCTATGGTTGCCTGGATGATAAGACTCTGCCATTCACTGGGTGGTCTGTAAACCGGGTATTCATAACGCATATTCAACACGACATCTATAGGTCAATAATAATGTTACAAAATATTTAATTTATTGCTTTCACCCTAAGGAAGAAAATACTTAATTTTTATATCTAGGAACAAGGGAAGAGGACGTTCTATTGATTAAATGATTAATTTCACTAGAGGAAAGAGGGTAGTTAGGATTGTTTTCTGGCTTCCAAACGATTTGACAATCGATGATAAAGATTTACCAAAACTCTCCATAATTATTCTTTTCTTTTTTCTACTGATTTGATTAACCCATAAATCATTCTTGATAATTCATAACATTCTTCGTATAATTATTCATGAACTAACCTTCAAATGATCAACCCTCTTCCCTCTTTCCTATCTATTCATAGTACAATTGATACTTATCATTTATATTTTCAGATCCAAACCAAATATGTTCACTAACTCCTTCAATTTGTTTTTCCGGATCTCCTTCTCACCACCCAATAACCTTGAGAGGATCACAACTCGTGCAAGGTTCTCCAATGTTTCAAGATTGTAATATGTCCGTAATAGATCGGAACCTATACAAAGTACACCATGATTCTGCAACAAGAACGTGTTTGCATTTGTTCTAAGATATTTGTCAAGCTTCATAGGCAGCTGATCGGTGGAAGGTGTGCCATATTCGACGAGCGGGATCTCGCCCAGAAATACCACGGTCTCTGGCTGGATAAATGTGTTTAACCTCTCACCTGTGACTGAAAATGCCGTTGCGCACGGTGGATGTGCATGGATCACAGCATTGATATCCGGTCTGGCCATGTAAACATGTAAATGCATTTTATATTCCATAGATGGTTTTGTGTTGCCTTCGATCACATTACCTTCCCGGTCAATTAAACACAGGTCATCCCGATCTAAAAATCCTACACTGGCCAAGGTTGGTGAGATCAAAATTTTATTCTTCGCGAGCCTAATACTGATATTCCCGCCTGTGCCTGGGCTTAAACCACGCTGCCAGATGCGACGTCCGATCTCGCAAAGGCGCTCACGTTTCTGCTCGAAATTCATCAGAGGTTAAACGATAAAAGAATTATTTAATCATATCGTAAAGATCACGCGTATTTTTCACTTGCCTTTGCCTTCAACTCAGCCACCGCGGCAATAGAAAGCCATACCAGGCCCTCGGTCTCCATATACTCATTTGCAGATCCATCAAACAACAAGTTACCTGATGCTTCTACTTCGTCATCGCCAGTCCAGAGCAAAACCGTGATAGGTACACGCGGTAATATGGGGATAGATATTCCGTATTCGCCTTTATCAACTTTCACACCACCCAGTGCGAAGCCCGCCTCCATTAAAAGTTTTGGCTTATCACAAAAGTATTCAGTCAACGGCGTCAAGACGCGGTTGGTAAATGCAGGATAATATTCGTTCCCGCCCCAGAGTTCGCGAAAGCTGATCAATTTATTCGCTATTGGCTTATCTTTGGCATGAACCATGTAATGCAATATAATGCCTATTTTGAACAGATCATAGAATGGTTTTTCACCATTTATCATAATGGCCCTTTCTTGAGGTTTGAGGGTATATTCCTCACCCAAAAATTTTACAATATAAGAATCTGCAGTATCACTCAAGATGCAGTGGGTTCTTTCAATAACATCCTCGGCACATTGTTTCTTGAGTGTATGCCATGATGTTTCTACTGCCTTTCTTAAACCGTAAATGAGCTCATCGTCACTTGATCCTTTCCCCACTTTTTCTGACATGCAAGAAACATGATATGTAATAATAGAATAACCGTTTTTGCCTCGATTGAATTTCAAATTATTTCTTCAAGTATATTAAAACGAATCAAGCTTAATTTGCTTTTTAAATGTAATGTCAATGGGCTTTCTTGGCATGCCCAGCAGGTCCATGAGCATGAACGCGTTTTTCACCGCCTGGGCGTTCGGGTGGTTATTGAAATAAATACGGGTTTTAGTGCCTTCGCATTCTTGAAGTTGTTTGATCCGGGGCCGCCATCCCTCCAGCTCAGCTACGGTGTACAGGTAATCGTACCGATTCATGCGCGAATCGGCACCGGGCATGTTTTCACGGTCATTACTTTCACGGTTTTTGCTTTTGAACCATATATCTTTATTCCGGCCATGGAAACGGATATATCCGTGCGAAGCCGTAATTGTGTTTGTCACCGGGAACCCGGGCCCGTCCAAATGGCAATTGGCGATATTGAACTCTTTTAGCAGGTCGAGGGTCTCTGGCAGAAGATCGTCACGGGTGTGATTCAACCAGCTTGAATGGCGGAATTCCACGGCATAATCATAATTGTCAGTATCAATAATCTCGAACACGCGTCTTAGTTTGGGTAGGTTATCGGTTCTTGTTTCGGTATCAAAACGCCTGAAATATGGTGATAACTGGATCAACACGGCACCCAGGAGTTTGTTATCAGCTAATGGCTGGATGCATTTTTTCTCGAACGATCTTGCGATCTCCGCTGCTTTATCACTACTATCTTTTATTATAGTTTCATGTGTAACGAGCTGTGGCAGCTTAAGAGAAAACTCGAAGTCATCAAATCGTTTGCCTTTGTTAATCCAACTGTTAACGATGAATTCTTTGGGCATGCGGTAGAATGTACTGTTGATCTCGACACTTTTCAGATACTTAGCGTAGAATCCGAACCATTCGTTTTTGGCATTACGCAGCCTATCGGGGTAGAAATTGCCAACCCAATCGTCGTATGACCAACCGCTCGTACCGATCAGAACCTCCATGTGAAAGAATAGAAGTAAAGATATAAAAAATATTTTATAATGGAGGGGTGGTTGTAAGTTGAGGGGTAATAGGGTGTTGTATATATCGAAGAGATAGCAGGATGTTCTAAATTTCGTTGAGACACCGGGATGCATTAATGAATTATCAATAACAAATCAAACATCCTAACAAATAATTGAAATATCCAACATCCTAACAACCAAGCGATACGTTCAACATCCTAATAATGAATTGTAATATTAGATACCACAAGACATATATACTGGAACTTTATAAAGATTATTATGGCAAGAACGAAATAAATATGAAATGCCTAGAATTCAGTTCAAGATCAAAAACCAGCGATTATATTCAATATACGGGATTACGAGGTTGAGGAGATGATTATTCGTTAAAGATATCTGATGATAGACCTCACGTTCTGTGGAGGTATTCATTAACCGAATCCGAATCGATCGGTGGATGTAAGATGAGAAACACTCCTCTAGAATTGTTTATATGTCCTCAGATCAAGAGTTGTCAACTCGAATGTATCCAAAAGAATGAACAGCATATGCGCGAAGAATATGTTCATGATCAACAATTAATGATCCAGAACAAGATCGGAAACCTGTCACTTGAGAATGATACAAAATTAAATAGTAAATAATATTAAGCATGATAACAATATACTTAAAATGTAATTCTAGTCAGGGATGATCAAAGATGACAAAGAAAGATGAAGAACTAGCAAAATCTATCGAAGATCTACGCACAGAAGTTCGAGAACTAAGAGAAATGGTGAACATGCTAGTTGACCTTATTGTTAACATGGAAGGTGACGATAATGGCGACCTTGGAAATGGTTATTTTGATATAAATAAATTTGAAAAAGATACCCGATTTTCTATGTAAATATTCTAAAAATTTTTTATACCATTATTGATTAAGGTTAGCCATGGCTCACGAGAATAAATTATTTTCATTGACATTGAAACATGCACAATGGCGTATGCACGAGACTTTGAATTTAATACCATCGGAGAACATAACCTCACCACAGGTACGCGAGCTGCTGGCGAGTGATCTTGGCCATAGATATACATTAATGGTGAACAGTACTATTCACGGAGTGTATATTAATAATGCATATGGGGGCACGAAGTTTACAGATCAGATAGAAACCGAGTCAGAGGAGATCGCAAAACATGTATTTGGCGCAAGATTTTGTACATTAAAACCACTCTCTGGCCATATTGCGGGCATGATCATGCTGTTTTCATTGTGTGCACGTAATGATCTGATCATGGCGATAAGCGCCGATCTCGGCGGATATGATGGGTATATGGCCGGATATATGCCCGATAAACTTGGCCTGCATGTGGATTGCCTTCCGTTCGTGGAGCGTGATTGGAATGTGGATTTCGAGATTGCACCCAAACTAATACGTAAAAATAAACCGCGGTTGGTAATCTTGGGTGCATCTTTTATTTTATTTCCATATGACATTAAACCGATACGCGAGGCGTGTGACGATGTAAACGCGTTTTTAGGATATGACGCTTCACATGTATTGGGTTTGATCGCGGGTGGCGAATTTCAAAAACCATTGAAAGATGGTGTGGACTTGGTTGTGGGCTCCACACATAAAACTCTGTTTGGACCACAAGGAGGCTTGATGATCACAAACAGAGAGGATGTATTTGATGAGGTCTCGAACAGATTAGCATGGCATACACTTGATAACCCGCACCAAAATAGGATAGCCGCCTTAGGTCAGGCACTCTTGGAGGCGAAAGAATTTGGTTCCGAGTATGCGAGACAGATCATTAAGAACTCTAAGAGACTGGCCAATGCACTCAACGATCTCGGCATACCGGTTTTGTATGCTCATAAAGATTTCACGCAGTCACATCAAGTCTTATTAGATCTAAATAGAATCAGATCGGAATTTGGCCTAAATTCGACTGAGTTAATGAATTTATTAGAAAGTGAGAATATGATCATTGATGCAGTGGGTAGATTAGGCACCAACGAGATGACCCGCCGCGGGTGCAAAGAAGACGATATGGAAAGAATTGCAGAGTTTTTCACTCGGATCGTTAAGGGAAAAGAGAAGAAAATTAAAAATGAGATAATCGAATTCTTAAAAGATTGCAAATTAACCTATTGCTTTGATGATAAAAAATAAAAAAAAATATATTAAAAATTCGTTCGGCACATGAAAATTGAATATTGGTTGACCTTGAACAATGATCGGGGCGGTACATGACTTTAAAAATAATCGATGTTGCAGGCTTAAAAAATTCGGGTAAAACAACTGTAATTGAAAATATTATTTCAGAGATGAGTTCCCGTGGTTACAGGGTTGGGACAGTTAAGAAAATACACATACCCGATTTTACCATCGATCACGAGGGGAAAGATACATATAGACACAAACATGCAGGGGCGGATTTTGTCATTAGTTTGGCGCCGGAAGAGATCGCACTGATACGGAATTTAGAAGGACAGCGTGAGTTATCAGCGGTCATGGACCTCATACCGGACCATACAGATTTTTTGATCTGTGAGGAATTGAATGAACAGCTGAACGATATCATGTATATCATTACCTTGAAAGATCTAGCCGATCTGGATGAGACGTTTCGGGTCCGGGCGATCGGAAATAAAGTACTGGCGATCTCGGGTGTGGTTTCAAGTAAAAATGTTACATCTGATAAATATCCGATAATTGATTCCACCACAAAAGATGGTAAGAAGCGGCTTGTTGATATGATCGTAGAAAGTAAATAATATTAAATTTTGATAGCAAAACATAAAAAAGATTATATCTATTATGGCACATATCGTGCTTTAACTTATAAATTATATTATTATATTATATGAGGTTTTTATTATGCCTAATGATGGCTCCGGTTTCGTTTCTGGGTTATTAGGTAACAAAGGGCTGAAGGCCAGTGATGTTAAACTATGTATTATTAATAAATATGATCGCGAGATGTTTTTTCAAAACTTGACGAACTATGGTTGGGAAGAAGTCGAGGACGCGTTCGAGTTTGAACGCAGTTGGTCTGAAAAGAAGATCCGCAAGGCCGCTCGTGAACATGCTGCAGATGTTAATGCAAACCTATTGGTCGAGGTACGTGATAACGATTACTCAACCAATCCATTTAATGATTATGTGTATTATGTTTACCGCAGCACGCCACAAACACGAGGTTTGCCACCACCACCACAAATCACACCACCGGGTATGATGAATCCACAGATGCAAATGTTGGCCGATCAGCAGCGTGCATTGATGCAGCAACAACAGATGTTACAGCGAATGCAGGTGCAATTCCAGGGACCGCAGGCACCACCACCAACACCACCAGGTGTGCCACCCGGGCAGGTCTGTGCTCGATGTGGTGGAAACCAAATACAATATATGGCAAATGGTATGGCCAAGTGTATTAAATGTGGTTTCATGTTCAATTGGCAGCAGCCACAACAACAACCAATACCACAACAACAAATACCCAATGTCTCACCGCCAGTTCAACCTGGTGCGCCAATACCGCCAGGAACTCGCGTCTGCCCCAAGTGTGGAAATGCACTTAATGTGTTTCCAGATGGTAGTGCACTCTGCAGCAAATGTGGATTTACGGGTAAATAATTGATCTTAATTTATAACTTTTTCATTCAATTTATCCATATTGGAGTGTAACTGGATTGGTCAAACGGACAGTTGTCATGGTGGTCACAAAGGATATTCTAAAACCATATCTTGACCTTAGGGTATTTAAGGAAGCAAAAGCGCTGGTAGAACAGAACTTCAAGGTAACTGTCCTTTGCAGAGTATATTCGTTAAATGGTGTTTGTACAAAGGAGAATTATAAAGGTGTTCGAGTACAACGCCAGCTTTGCATAAAGCCCAAAAAAATATCTGGTACAAGGCTTCAGAAGTTATACTATAATCTCGTAAATGTTCGCAGTATGGCAAAAATGATCATTGAATTGGATCCCGATATAATACATGCTCATGACCTTAATGCATTACTGGAATGTGTGCTTGCCAAACGTAAACTCAATGTACCATTGATATATGATTCACATGAGGATTGGCCGCGTTTGGAGCAGTCCACAGGAAATAATTTGGCGTATGTCAGCGCTATGATCTATGAGAAGTTTTTGTTGGCACACGTAAATTACATAGTAACAGTAAATCGATCCTTAGCCGAAAGATTCAGAAGTATAAAACCCACATTGATAATACACAATTTTCCCGAAGCTAAGACTTTCACACCAAAAGACGAGGTTGAAAAAGAGATCTATAAAAAATATGACCTTCGCAATAAAACAATAATTGAATATCATGGAGTGATCGGACCAAACAAAGGAACCGATCAATTATTTGCTGCTGCGGCTTTACTTGTTAAGAAACACAAAGATATATTGTTTTTACTTATTGGAGACACATCTGAAAACTATTTGGCCAAACGCCCTGAACATGGACTGGAAGATTTTGTCATTTTTACAGGACCAGTGGACTATAACTTAATTCCATCATACATTTCTGTTTCTGATATTGGATATTTGGTATTACCACCTACTACACAGTATATAATCAGTACCCCTACCAAACTTTTTGAATGCATGCTTCTGGGCAAACCCGTTGTTGCAAATGCAGAATTCCCCGAAGTTGCCAACGTCATGGGCGGACCGGAAAAGGCACGACCAGGGTTATTGGTGAAATACGATGTTGACGAAATTGTATCTGCTCTAGATAGATTGATCGCCAATAGATCATTAAGAAAAAAATACGGAGATAATGGTACTGCAAGAGTTTTAAAGAGTTACACATGGGAAGTAGAAAGAGAAAAATTAATTGAATTCTATGAACAACTATGAAACATCAAATCTAATTCACATTGATCTTTTTCAATTGCTCTATAATCTTATTTGTTACAGCAGATGGATCAGCATCTCCACCGACTTCAATAGGCAGAGATCTTCCATTTTTAAAGTAATTCTCAACGGCTCTGGATAGATCACCAGCACTTTGTTGTAAGATATCATCGTCTTTTCGCTCACCCAACCATTTCAACATCATTTGCATGGAAAGTATCATTCCAATAGGGTTGGCAATATTTTTCCCGGCAATATCGGGTGCCGAGCCGTGCACAGGCTCGAACATTCCAGAATCAACGCCAATATTGGCACTTGGCGCCATGCCAAGACCGCCCTGCAGCACCGCCGCCAGATCGGTTAATATGTCTCCAAATAGGTTAGTTGTCACGACCACATCGAAGTTTTCAGGATTTTGAAGTAATGCCAGTGTGAATGCGTCAACAAATTTATGGTCCCGGCCTATCTCGGGATAATCCCAGGCAACCGAATTATATGTCTCACGAAAAAGCCGACAACCGTTCAACACATTAGATTTATCTACACATGTAACGCGCCTTTTACCATCTACAGGTGCGCCTGAACGGCCGCGAGCCAACTCAAAAGCAAATCTTGTAATTAGCTCAGAACCCTTTTTTGTTATAATGCGTTTGTCTGTTACCTCATCAGACACTCCAGATAGTGCAGAATCTTCATTTTTTTGAATGGCATAAAATCCTTCTGTGTTTTCACGAACGATCACCATATCCACATTTTCCACGGGCCAAAGCGGCCGAAACTCGCCAGAGATATTATGCATTATATTGGGGAATAACATCACAGGCCGTACATTGGCATACAGACCCAACCCGGACCGGAGGCCTAAGACGATAATACGGCCGGGGCTATGTTCGCCAACGGCGAGTGTTTTGGCATTATCCGCACGACCTATTGCACCCAATAAAACGGCGTCTGCAACATCTCGGCATAACTCAAAAGTACCCTCTGGCCATGGCTCACCGGTTTCATGCAAATATTCAAATCCACACGGACGTTCAATAAGCTCAAGATCCAAATTGTGGAGTTCACTAATGGTGATCAAAACTCGTTTTGCCTGGTCCATGACCTCCGGACCAATACCGTCACCAGGCAGCATCACGATCTTATATGTGGTCATCCTTACCCTGAATCCTTTACAAATTTAATAATATTTGGCTGATTAAGGAGTTATGTTTAAATTGACACATTATATTACACCGATCGAATTACAATACAAAAATATCCATTAGAGTGGAGATAGTAAATGATATGGCTTAACATGGGAGAGATGGTCAAGGTCAATGCCAAAAAGTTTGGAGATAAACTGGCGTTAAAAGATGTTAGAAAGCAATTATCGTTCAGGCAGTACAATACACGAACTAATCAATTGGCAACCGGTTTGTTAAAGCTTGGACTTCAAAAAGGCGATCGTGTTGCCGTGCTGCTTTATAATTGCCTGGAATATATGGAGATCTATGTTGCGGCGGCCAAAATCGGTATTGTGATCGTGCCGATCAATTGGCGGCTGGTGGGGGCCGAGATACAATATATAGTTGATAATTCAGAAGCAAAAGGATTTATCGTTGGCGAACAATTTATTGACCGCGTTAACAGTATAAAAGAAGATCTACCCAAGGTTGCCAAAGAAAATTATATCTCTATAAATTTTGAAGATAAGCGTTTTGAAGGGTATCGAGATTATGAAGATGTTGTGGCGCAGGGTGAAGATGTCGAACCTGATATAAAGGTGTACTCGAAAGATACCTGGATACAGATATATACTTCCGGCACTACAGGTGCACCCAAGGGTGTGGTTCGTTCCCATGAATCTTATACTGCGTTTTATCTGCTCAATGCGGTTGATTACCGATTTACCGAGCACGATTATGGTTTGATCATAATGCCATTATTACATGTGAACTCCACATTTTATTCATTTGTGTTTACATATTTCGGAGGTAGTGTATACATTCACCGTGAGTATGACTTCAAACCTGAAGATTTTTTCGAACTTGTAGACAGGGAGAAAATCACATTCACATCGTTGATCCCGACACATTATGCAATACTCCTAAGTCTACCCGAAAAAGAGCGCAAGAAATATGATACAAGCTCGATCAAATCATTACTATGTTCTTCCGCACCAGTGCGAAAGCAGACAAAATTGGATATCATGAAAGCATTTCCGAATGCCGGCCTGTTCGAAGCCTATGGTTCTACCGAAGCAGGGTTGGTAACATTATTGAAACCCGAGGACCAATTGAAAAAGCCAGGATCGATCGGCCAGGAATGCGCGGGCACCGATATTATTAAGATATTAGACGAAAACGGAAACAAAGTTGCAGTTGGTGATGTCGGCGAGCTTTATTCTCGGGGACCAATGATGTTCGATGAATATTACAAGATGCCAGAAAAGACCGCCAAGTCGTTCATAGGTGATTTCTTTACCGCGGGAGACCTGGTAAAGAAGGATGAAGATGGGTATTATTATATCGTCGACCGAAAAGATAACATGATCATTACAGGCGGCGAACATGTGTACCCGAGCGAAGTTGAGGACGCAATATCCAAGCACCCTGGTGTTTTTGATGTTGCGGTGATAGGCGTACCCGATCCGAAATGGGGTGAGGCGGTAATTGCCGTGGTAATTTTAAAGGATGGTCAGACTGTAACCGAACGTGAGCTCATCGATTTTTGCCGTGATAAGATGGCTGGGTATAAAAAACCCAAAGCCGTGAAATTCATCACCCGGGACGATATGCCGCGAACTGCCACGGGCAAGATACTGCATCGTGTATTACGTGAAAGATTCAAAGTTGATGATAATTAAATTATGGAAAATTTAGTACACCATCAGCTTACTAAATTGTAATCTAATATCATTAAATGTTCGGTTATGTTTACCACGAAAGCACGAAAATATCCACAGTACTACCTCTCTTTTAATATTCTTTACAACGAATAGCACGAATGTTCGAATACTCGAATAATATTCGTCTATTCGTTGATTCGTCATATTCGTTGTTGTAAAGTGGTAAGTGGCAACATTATAATGACCTCACAAGGTGTAAGTATTGGACTTTTTTATATTTTGACTCCCGGACTAATAAGCCTTATTTCTTCGTTTTCTTTACCTTTTTAATTTTCTTTTTGGGTTTTATTTGAAAAAGATATAATAAAATAACCCATTTAACCTAAATGATTGATTTTCAAAGCAAATCAGTAGGTTATAAAAAATGTTCAAGAAAAAAAAGGTCAAGTTGGGTGAAAAAAAGAAAGGTTTTAAACATCACCACCTTTGGGAAACCGACATAACCAAAAAAAACCGTTCAATAGTAGTGTTTCAAATTCTTTTTCCTTTCGTTGTGATATTTCTTTTTTATACATTACTTTATTATACATTATCATGGACTATGTTCAGCCGCCTTGGTGCCGGTTCGCTTCTGTATTTTTTACCGCCAGCGGGCAAGGAATCAGTGATCCCCGGGATGATAAGCAAGAACGTGGATTGGTATCTTGTGATCATTGATATCGTGTTCATCGATGTTATCATTTCAATCTTTTTGATCTGGAATTTTGATTACGTTAAAAAAGTACCGCTTTTAGGAGGTTTGCTGAAGTTTGTTGAAAAACACAGCCAGAAATATTTAAAAGATAGGAGGTTTGCAAAAGGCAGTGTATATATCCTGCTGATCTTGTTCGTCATGGTGCCCTTTGAAGGTTCTGGCGGAGCCGCCACAACCATCATCGGGAAGATCATCGGTGTGAAACCGTATAAGCTCTGGGCCTGCGTCTGGATCGGTTCTATATTGGGCGTTTCGATTATCACAAAGGCTGCTTTGGAAGCAAAGGCATACATCGGCGAGGATCTGATTTGGGTAGTTATTGGGATATTTGCTATTGCGGGCATTATTGCAGTTATCAGTTTTGTCAGAGGTCGGTTGAAGGATAAAAAAAAAGGTTGAAGAATGATAAATGACAGACCAACCAGCACAATGCCTGGGAATACAGAGTGTGTTTTTTCGATCCATCTGTTTCCCGAGTTACCGCTCCCACCATTACCTACCTTTTCTTGGAATTTGGCAACGGTTTGATCCCAAACAACATCCTCGTCACCTTGTTCGGTTTCACGACCATACTCAATAATCCCGTCCCGATCAAGAGCAAGCTGACGACTTGGAGTACCAGAATCTTTTTTCTCATATATTTCATTACCTCATCTTTATTGTCGGTTCCCGAATCCTTTGACGGGGCAGCGGCTATCAATAGTTCTCAATTATAGTATGAAAGTTCTTATATGTCTTTTTAGCCTGTTTCAGCACGAATTGATAATATGTTTTCATATTCTTTCCAGTCAATCCTTTGGATATCGAGTTGAAATACGCCTTGGAATTCCCAGAGTAGATGATAATCGGGAAATATTTTTGGCTCATTAGGATCTTGTTCATTATTAATCGCCCAGTCCTACCATTTCCATCCAGGAACGGATGGATGTGTTCATAAGAAAGGTGAAAATCCATTGCTAGTTTCAACGGATGTGTTTGCCGTTTATTCTTTTTATATTGACCAAGAAGGTTGGAGAGTCTTGGAATCACCATGTCGGGAGGAACAGTTTCCATATTGTTTACGATATTGCTTACGGTCTTGAAACCCCGCGGGTATGGTTCCCCATTCTGCATTGTCAGGTCTTTTGTGAGAATGTAATACAGCTTTTTGACGGAACCAATATTGAATTTAAATCCTTTCTGTATGTATTTCATAGCTTCTATAGAATTATGGACCTCCAGAACCTCGTTTGCGTTCTGATATCTGGAGTTTCCGGATTCTATGATTCTATTTACCTCCTCGGCAGGAATCTTTGAACCTTCAATATTGTTGGAATTAAATATGAACTCCTTGGCAAATTCGGTTAATATGCCGTCTCCTACATTCTTTACTTCGATTTGGTTGTTTATCTTTATGGACATCAATTCAATATCGAAAAGAAGCTTTTGATTATACGCGATCTCAAGGTTCTCGATCAAGGGCCGTCTAAGCTCAAATTCCTTCCTGGAGATGACGTCAAGGTTCCGTCTCAAGAAATCTCTCGAATCCAAGGTCGATATGTTCTTTCCGATATGTTCGTGTATCCTGAAGCTTCGACCCATTAGACTAAATTTCTTGACGAATGTAACATATTCTGTATCGTTAACCTTCTTGATCTCCAAATATGACATCGCATACTAAAAAGGTTGTAATCCTTAATTAACTTTTACCTCCTAGGCAGGAAAATCTAGAAAGTTATTTACTTGTTTGGCAGAAACTTCCAAACATCGAGTGATGTGAAATGGTTCAGGCTCTTAATGAGTTCCTCCAGCCCATCACAGTCCAATCCGGTCTCCGGATGCAGTCCAGGACTGTTCTCTCTCTAAATGTCATTATCGATGTCCCGCAGGATACTGATTTCCAGCGGGCTAAAGTGTAAGGCGAGTTCGTCATGGTTCAGTTCATAGAACCGCCGTTCCCGCCGTTGCAGAGCTAAATACTGATATGACCATGTTCCGGTTTGTTGATCTATTCAATATACAATTGGATATCCATTATCCTTCCACTCAATGATCCCACCCAACATATTATAAACCTCAGAAAAATCTAAGTCACTCATGATGTCCAATGCTTGCCCGCTTCTGTTTGCGCTTCGACAATAGATCAAATATGTTTTGTTCTTGTCCAATTTGTTCAATTCTTCAGAAAAAGTGTCCGAATAAAAATCGATGTTTATTGCGTTTTCAATATGGCCGTCGGCAAATTCTTCAGGTGTTCTAACATCAATAATTAAAAAATTTTGATTACCTTGATTTTCATTTATCATTTTATAAGATGCTTCATTACCCAGATCTGAAATTATTTGCTCATGATCCTTTGGCTTATCATTGCCATCATCATTCTCGCTAACGCAACCAGCAAATATTGCAGTTAAAAATAGAAATAGAACACTTAACACAATGATTTTTACAGAATTATTCTTTCGATTCATAAAATTAAATTATATTAATAACTAATATAATTATCTTTTACTATAATTTAGTGACAAAGATAATAATAAATGAAATTGTCAAAATTTATGGATCTCATATTATTATCAAGACTTTTCAATAGATCATCACATTTAGTCAGATCTTTGCCTATTCATTCAAATATCACCCTTTTTTGTGTTTTTTTCTCTGAATAGGTATATGGTACATAAACTTCTTCTCTTGTTTTTGGGTCCAGGCCAGTATAATACATACAGGTTGATATCGTCATGGGCGTTGGTGTAAATATTTGAACTGATTTCGCGTTCTTCAATTTTTTTATCTCTCCGGCAAGCTCTAATGCTTCTTTCATTGAAGATCCTGGATGGGCAGTTATAAAGTAATATGATAATGCTCTCTTGGTTTGTTTAAAATCTTTGATGAACTTTTTCAGGTCACCGTAATCCTTGTTCATTAGTTTTAAGATCTTTTTATTCACATGCTCCGGGGCAATTTTGAGTGTATCTAGAATATGGTAAGCGGAAACATCCTCAATGTATTTTGGAGAGGCTAGATCATAGCGTATGCCGCTTCTTATTATGACCTTTTTCACACCGTCGATATTTCTTATTTTTCGTAAAAGCGCTATCAATCTATTATTGGTCCTATCTAGTTTGTTGCATTTCATACAATTCTGGTCGCATTTATTACAATCCATCCCGTACATGTTTGCAGAGGCGCCACCAAGATCATCTATATTGCCCGTGAAATGTGACATTTGAGTTATCTTTCTTATCTCGCGTAAAATTGATCCCTCACTTCTTGAAATGATCCTGTCACCCTGCATAAGGTTTACCGAACAAAAATTACACAATCCAATACAGCCTCGATGAGTTACAACACTAAATTCAAAGCCATGAAGGTCCTTTGGAATTTTTCGTGAAAAATCA
>JAEHCK010000173.1 GCA_020696345.1 Thermoplasmata archaeon
GAATCCATAAATTATACACAGGTCATACGAATCGAAAGCGCAAGAAAGAAGGTCATCGGAAAGCCGTATGGGGGAGAACCACATGTACGGTTTGATGAGGGGGTGGTGGACGTAAGCCCACTGCCCTACTCTACCCTAAATTCACCATCCATGGCGAATAATATTTAGTGGTTAATAATAAGTTTATTACACTTATACTATAAGCCATAGCAATAAGGGAACATAATGTATTTTATAACCTTCAATTTTCTCTGTATTAAAAGTATCTTTGGTAATTGTTGTTCCTTATACAAAGCAATTTTTTATATACCAAAGATTTATCAATATATACACAGGTTTGGCATTATTAGGAGGTAATTGGTAATTGTCAAAAGTGGATATTGATAAAATAATAGAAAAGGATATTGGCATTCCAAAGAAATTCGAGCGCCGAGAAAAGGATGCCGATAACAGAAAGACATATGACGAGGTCTTTGATAGAGCCACATTATTGATCATATATAAATTGATCACAAATAAGGTTATACTCAGTGTGGATTATCCGATCTCAACCGGTAAGGAAGGCAATGTATTCAAGGGCACAACACCGGAGGGTAAAGCGGTCGCTCTGAAAATATATAGGATGGCAACTGCTACTTTTAAAAATATAATCAGGTATATTGATGGTGACCCTAGATTTAAGAACATCAAGAGAAACCATCGAAGCATAATATATACATGGGCAAAGAAGGAATTTCGCAATTTAGAGCGGATGCATAAGGCAAATTTAAATGTGCCAAAACCGTTGGCGTTCATGAAAAATATACTTATCATGGAATTCATTGGTGAAGATGATCTTCCCGCGCCTGAGCTGCGGCATGTGGAGATCAAACAACCAGCTAAAAAATACAATAACATGATCAAACAAATAAAGATATTATATTCAAAAGCCGGTCTGGTGCACGGTGATCTAAGTGAGTACAATCTCCTGGTTAGAGATGACAAATTGGTCATTATCGATGTGGGCCAGGCAGTAGTATATGATCACCCCCATGCAAAAGAACTTCTCATTAAAGATATCAATAACATTTCCCACTATTTTAAACGAAGATATGGAATACAAGTTAGGCCAGAAAAATCAATAAGAGAGACATTATCTTTGAGGGAGGATGAATAAATGCATTTTTTAAAGATCCCCAAGGACCGAGTGGGTGTATTAATAGGTAAAAAAGGCGAGGTCAAGCAAACGATCGAAGATCGTACAGGTGTAATTCTTGATATAGATTCAGGTACAGGTGATGTGACCCTCGATCCGGAAAAGGCAAAAGACCCGGTCATGATTCTAAAGGTTACCGATATTGTAAAAGCCATAGCTCGCGGATATTCACCGGAGAGGGCATATAAATTGTTTGAAGAGAACATGTATCTTCGCGAGTTCGATATCCGTGAATATACCGGAAAAAATCCCAAACATATTCGCCGCCTTCGTGCCAGGCTGATAGGGTCCAAGGGTAAAACACGGCGGATCATTGAAGAATTGAGCAATACCGAAATATCGATCTTTGGTAATACTATTTTTATTATTGGTGGATCGCTTGAGCTTGGGATCGCTGAGATCGCAGTGGATATGCTATTAAGTGGTTCCGAGCACGCAACCGTCTATCGGTTTCTGGAAGGAAAACGAAGGGATCTGAAACTCTCAAGAATGGATTCTATTATTCTTAAATGAATTATCAATAAATACAACCTCTTGATAACTCAATGATAATTTCAACTAGTCAAAAATAAATTTAATTTCACATCCAGGACATTTTTCATAGGACTCGTCAATGAATTCGCCGCAATTGGGGCAAATCATGATACTTCTTTCAACTCACCTGGCATCTCTTCGTCAAATGTGAATTGAACATCACAATTGGGACATTTCTCGTAGCTTTCATCAACCAACTCGCCACATTCTGGGCAGACCAAAACGTCATCGGCCAATCCACTGCTGGTTTCTTCATCTTCAAAAAAGAATGTTATTCCACAATTTGGACATGTTTCATAGCTCTCATCAACGAACTCGTTACACTTGGGACAGAGCAATACTTCATCTTCCATATCATCTGTGATCTCACGGTCAAATATGAATTTGACACCACATTTGGGGCAGTTGTTAAAGCTCTCATCAACGAACTCACTACACTTGGGACAGAGCATAATATCTGATTTCTCTTTGCCCACCACCGCTTCATCGGGTTCTAAGAAATTTGTATCACATTGCGAACATTTAAGGTCAGTTTTGTCAACATATGTTCCACAATTTAAGCAAATTATCATATTTTTCGAAATGATCATTCTTTTCCCAGTTTGTGTCCGCTTCACTTCAACCTCGGCTCTAGCTTCACCGATCCCGGGTTTCATTGCATTATGTCCAGGTCTACCATCGGCAGTGGATGTCCCAGCAACAGTTCTTGATTTGCGCCATCTATGGGTATATACACCAACAAAAAGATTGCCAATAATAATAAAAATAATAATAAAAATGAAAAAATACCAGATATGATCCGGAATGTTCCAAAGACCCTCTGTGATCGGCTTCGCTTCGGAAACTTGGATAAAACCCGGCTTTTCTAGAATTGGAGTATCATCATTGATCTGTGCTTGGGTGAAGTATATATCATTTGCCTGGAAATAGAATGAATGGTTACCTGGAGATAATCTAATCCTATATGAATAATTGACCCCGTTCAATATATTATCTCCCGAATAATATGACATGGTATGTGCCACACCATTAATCTTGACAATCACGGCTATCGGTTTGTCATTGTCAGAGTCGCGATATGTAACATAGAACCTGAAGTAAGTACTGGTATCGCCGGAAGCAGGCTCGACATAACCACCATATAGCTCAGGCCGTTGATTGAGAATTTGTTTCACATGTACCACGAATTCATAGAAATCCACGGCACCGCTGGGGTCCTCACAGGTGATATTAATAAAATATAACCCGATATCCGATGCCTTAGGTGTTCCGTTTATGGCACTGTTTTCTTTATCGAACTTTAACCAGTTACTTGCATTTGTTATTATTCCCCAGTTTATTATATCACCATCTGCATCATAGAACTTGAACTTAAAATAATAATACTCGTTTAAGTTTGCCACTTTGGGCGCAAGGTAACCATTTAAGATTACGGGGGCGTCATTAGTGTTATTGACTATGAGGGTATAATTCCAATGAGTATTATTTAATTGATCATCCCAACAACTTACATTGATGAAGAATTGACCTATGTCATCATCCGATGGTGTACCCAAGATAATTCCGGTGTCCGGGTTAACCGGTGACAACCAACTGGCATTTGTATGGCTGGCCCAGAGTAAATTTGCACTATCTATATCTTTCGAATCAAAATCATATTGATAACGCTGATCTTCCAAGATATAAACGATCTTTGGACTTGGATTGATGATGATCGGCGGGTCATTAGTATTATTAACTTGTAATGTGTAGTTCTGAGCTGCATGGTCGTTAAATGGATCGTAACATGTTACCTCCACGAAATAAATTCCAAGATCTGCTTGGAGGGGTGTTCCGGATAATTCACCCGTGGCACCATCGATCACTGACAGCCAGGTTGCATTGGTACTTACTGACCAGGTGACTGTGTCACCATCTACGTCAATAAAATCGAAATCGTAGTAGTATTCGGAATCTTCGCTCGTAAAAACCACATCTCGTTCCGGGTTCGTTATGATAGGGCGATCATTTGTGTTATTAACTTTGATCGAAAACTCGATGACCGAACTCGAACCTTTAAGATCAGAGACCGAGATGTTAACCTGAAACTTGCCCACATCATCGTTTGACGGCATACCGAAGATCATACAATTTCTGGCATTGGAATTAGGCACCAATTTTAACCAGGAGGGATATGCATTGCGATCTCCAGCTTCATTCGTGCCTTCAATTGCACCTCTACCTCTGGTTGTACATCTTGTAGTAGCTATAGGCACTACATTATAAGAGAATTTGAACGTGTCAAATCTATCTGGGTCATCGATGGTAAAATTGTATTCAAAATATTCATCTTCCGGTACGAATAGTGTCTCCGGTATTGGTCCGATAAAGGTTGGTGGGTCGTTTGTATTGCGAACTTCTATTGTGTAATTCCAAAAAGCAAATGAATTATTCTGGTCCATGCAGGATATATTTATGAAGAAGAAACCAACATCGTTGTTGTGCGGTATGCCTTCCAACTCACCACTGCTCGAATTAATATCAAAAAGCCAAGTTGCGTTCGACAAACGGTGCCAGATAACGGTCTCACCGTCATGATCTATATAATCGAAATCATAATAATATAGTTCATCCTCATTAATTATCAAGAGCTTAGGGGGCGGATTGGTTATTATTGGTTGGTCATTGACCGCAAATACTCGCAGCGAATAATTAAAGAAATCGGATGCACTCCCCAAATCGGTGCAGGAAACGTTTACATAATACTCGCCCACATCTTTCTGCCGTGGGAACCCGGAAAGCCTTCCTAATTTGGCATGTATGGGATTCAACCAACTAGCATTCGTTTCCAAAAACCAGGTATGATCATCACCAACATCTGGGTCGGTTACATTAAAATCATGGAAATAAAAAACATCCTCATATGCGGTTTTTGCACCCATTGTGTCCACGATCTGCAGAGGATCGTTGGTATTATTCACGATCAAGCTGAAATTGTAAAAGCCTATTCCTTGAAAACTGTCATTACATGTGACATTTACGAAAAATATTCCAATATCGGAATTCAGAGGTGTATCGTTTATTATCCCGGTATATTTCTCGATAGGTTTTAACCAGCTCGCGTTTGTGATAAAATTCCAGGTAACCGGGTCTGAGTCGATATCGTTGAAGTTAAAATCATAATAAAAATTCGAATCCTCGTCGATATAAACGGTCTTTCCGGGTGGGTTTATTATGTTTGGTGGATGGTTCAAGTAAATTGTAATGTTTTCTGTTTTGGTTATATTGATATGGTTGATAAATTCAATACCGGCATATTTGGCATGTATATTGTGGCTTCTATTGGAATTATTTATGCCTGATTTCGTGATCTCGAATTGAGTTAACGGTATCCAACTTACAAATCCCGTGGAATTCGTGGCCCCTTTATACACCAATTCGTCGGCGCCATTGTAGATATCCAACGATACATTACCGATGTTGATGCCCGTATGGTTTCTGGTACGAATATGCAGAAATTTTTTAACAACAACTTTGGAATCTGTTGTAGTCACATCCACATTATTCTTGTCAAACGTGCTATTTATCACACAGATGTAAGAATTACTATTCAAATACATATCCGAAACAACACATTGTTTGATTGATGAATTTATTATGGTCAGATTCGAGTTTGTGATCTGGATGCCAATTGAATTGTTATATAATGTACTATTAAATGCGGTAATGTTTTGACACATATTATCAACATTCAAACCAACAAAATCATTATTGGAAAAATTACATTGGAACAAATTGATATTCTCCGAGCGCTCAACAGAAACACCGTAAAAACCATTCGTGAAATTCATATTAGAAGTATTGAACTTATTAGAATTATATACAACCATGCCTTCAAAATTATCAGACATATCCTGATCCGCGATGGTGAGATTACTACAGTTGACGATACCTATGAAACCGGCGGCATTTACACTTATATTCGGATCAAAATCAACTTCCCCTTCATAATAGTATATGGGCCTGCCATCCACTGTATTGTCCGTAGTAATATTATTTATTTGATCGGAATTGAAAAAGATCATTCCGAAATTGAACTTGTTATTAAGTAAAGTGTTGTTGTGTACTGAATTATTTCGATGAAACATAATTAAAATGCCATATTTTTCATTGTTTTTAACTATATTATTCTCAATGGTATTATTCGCAGATTCAACTATTAACCCTGCATGGTTATCTGAAAATGTATTATTATTGATCGTAGAATTATCTGACCGTATATATGCGCCACACCACTCCTGTTTGAAAAATTCAGAAGAACCGCATTGATGGAGTTCACTATTCAACATTGAAAAGTTGGCCCCATGGGAGATTATAAAATAATATCTATGTTTGTTATCTGTAATATTACTGGTGATATTGGACCCATCTGCAATAGTGCCCGGATCATTATCATAGTCAAAAATGTATAGCGAGCCGCCGTCCAGTATGGAAAGACCGGCTGTGCAGTTACCGTTGCCGTTGAATTTGATGGTTGTATTTATTAAGGTCAATGATGCATTATATTGTACCTCGATATTATTGTGAACAATAATTGTACAATTCTGAAATACGATGATGCCACCATCTTTAATTATCATCGAATCAAATATCGTAATATTCCTATCCACCCATAAATTGCCCGTGGTATTAACGAGCCAATCGGAACCTACGGTAGAATTCCACCAGCCATTACCCTTATTCTGGGGTGTATTGGAACCCGCCCGAATTAAAAGTTGATGTGGAAGTATAAAACTGATGACCAGTAGTACACTTACTAAAATACAAAAAAGATTTTTCCAATTCAAATTGACCATACCCTTTTTCAACTCTGCATAAGTTATCTCGAATTCGTGATTATTTTATTGTTGAGTTCCAGAAACATAATAGGTTTGAGATGCAATTTTATTATATTACATCATATTATTATTACTAATGCTATTAATATTTAATGTATCGTATATAAAAATATCTAGTAAATTTATGAAAAATGTCTGATTACTTACCTGTGAACATTGTGATCTGTTTCGAAATGTATTTAAACATGAATGAGCTTTATTATTTTGAAGAGAGATCATTATTACAAGTAATTCAAAGGAGATTGCATGCCCACTTATTGCAACAGTTGTCCGTATAATAAATTTTGTAAAGATCTATATCTCCAACACGCAAGCTGTACAATGGGTTACACACCAATAGGTCACACAAATAATGTGGAGAACATTTCACAACATGGGTCTGTTGAACATTCTGGCCATATTCTTGAAACATCGATATTGATGAAAATTGGAAAAAGTGCCATGAACAGAGATGATTATACAGCCAGTAAAGAATGTTTTGAGAAGATCTTGGAGATCAAGCCGGGTGACCCTGAGGCCGGATTTCTAATAAAGCGTGTAATCTATATGATAAACGATCTTGCAGTAAGTGAAGGTGGAACTGGAACTGTAGATGCATCTGCGAGTGTTGAAGCACCAAAACAACCTCAAATACCAATTGAACAGTCAAGAGGTATGCTGCCGCTGCAAGAGGAAAAAAGTATCAAAATTAAACCAAAATCGCAATTCACCATCGACCCGAACATCATTAACACCAAAACTGAAAACGTATATTCTGTCGAGGATAATGAAGATGTTATTTCGAGAGAAAACGTTTCAAAAAATGTTGCTCAACGATCAAAAGGGTCGGTCTTGAAAAAGAGAGGTGGCGTGGTCATACTTGGTCTTACAATGGTCATCATTATCGTGATCGTAATTGGTCTATGGCTTTCCGGGTTATTATAAAGTCGAGCAGGATTGATGCTGAACAGATACCTGGCGGGGTTGGTGCTGAACAGATACCTGGCGGGGTTGATGCTGAACAGATACCTGGCGGGGTTGGTGCTGAACAGATACCGAGCGGGGTTGGTGTTGAGGAGATACCTGGCTGGGTTGATGCTGAACAGATACCTGGTTGGGTTGATGCTGAACAGATACCTGGTTGGGTTGGTGCTGAGCAGATACCTGGTTGGGTTGGTGCTGAGCAGATACCTGGTGGGGTTGGTGCTGAGCAGATACCTGGCGGGGTTGGTGCTGAACAGATACCTGGTTGGGTTGGTGCTGAGCAGATATCTGGCGGGGTTGGTGCTGAGCAGATACCTGGCGGGGTTGGTGCTGAACAGATACCTGGCGGGGTTGATGCTGAACAGATGCCGGGTTGTGTTGATGTTGAATAGAAACCGGCTTCTGCCAATCAACAATTAATCCCGGCATCTGTCAATCAACAATTAATCCCGGCATCTGCCAATCAACAATTAATCCCGGCATCTGTCAATCAACAA